>NZ_JBJZOJ010000037.1:0-70683 GCF_047200655.1 Streptomyces sp. MS06 | reverse complement strand
GGGACGCCCCTCGGCAGGACCCGGCGGCCCGCCCCGGCGTCTCGCCCGGCCCGCGGCCCCGGGCGGGCCGGACCGGTGCGGCCGCCGCCGCACCGGCGCCCTCGGCCCGACCGGTGTCGCCTAGGGTTCGGGCATGAGCGAAATTTTCGGCACTCTTTCCGACGGCACACCGGTCCACCGCTGGACCCTGGAGCGGGCCGGCACCCGGGTGCGGGTCCTGTCGTACGGCGGTGTCGTGCAGTCGGTGGAGATACCGGACCGCGACGGCCGCACCGGGAACGTGGTGCTGGGGTTCCCGAAGCTGGACGGCTACCTCGCGCACCCCGAGCCCTACCTCGGCGCACTCGTCGGCCGGTACGCCAACCGGATCGCGGGTGCCCGCTTCACCCTCGACGGCGGCACGCACCGGCTGACGCCCAACGAGGGGCCGAACACCCTGCACGGCGGAGCGTACGGCTTCGACAAGCGGGTGTGGGACGTGCAGCCGGTCGAGCACGGCCTGCGCCTGAGCCGGGTCAGCCCGGACGGCGAGGAGGGGTTCCCGGGGCGACTGGAGGTCGCCGCCACGTACTCGCTGGACGCGTCGGGCGCACTGCGGTTGGTGTACGAGGCGGTCACGGACGCGCCGACCGTGGTCAACCTGACGAACCACAGCTACTTCAACCTCGCCGGCTCCGGCCCGGCGGGCGGGCACCGACTGCGGCTGGCCGCGTCCCGCTGCACCCCGGTCGGCGCGGGGCTGATCCCGACCGGTGAGCTCGCCGAGGTGGCCGACACCGGGCTCGACTTCCGCTCCGCGCGGGCGGCGGGAGCCGGCTACGACCACAACTACGTCCTGGACAAGGGGCTCACCGCGGCTGCCGAGCAGGTCGCCGAACTGCACGACCCGGTGTCCGGCCGGGTGCTGACGGTGGCGACCACCGAGCCCGGCATCCAGTTGTACACCGGCGACCATCTGGGCGAGCCCTTCTCCCCCGGCGACGGCATCGCCCTGGAGACCCAGCACTTCCCCGACTCCCCCAACCGGCCGGACTTCCCGAGCACGGTGCTGCGCCCGGGCGAGCTGTACCGCTCGGAGACGGTGTACGGCTTCTCGACGCGCTAGCCGGTCGCCGTCCGGAGCGTGCGCGCGTCGGCGCCGTCGCGGGGACCGGCGGTCACTGCTCCCAGACGACCGCCAGCGTCTTGCTCGCCGCGCACACCAGCGCGAACCCGACCGCCCAGCCGGTGGCCCCCGCGGCCAGCAGCGCCGCCGCCCCGGCCCCGAACCAGAGCAGCTCGAAGCCCACCCGGCCCGCGCCCCGCGTCCTGTACCGCGACTTCGGCGACCCGAACAGCGCCCAGAGCACGACGAGTACGGCGGGCGCGGCGAACGCGAGCAGCACGGCGAGCGGGGTCGGCACGCCGGCGGTGGCTCCCCAGTAGGCGGCAGCCGCTAGGGCACCCAGCTCGATCAGGAAGAGAACCGCGAGGTTGGCCGCTTTCATGCCCGGCAGTATCGGGCCCCGGCGGGCGCGGCCACCACCTCGTTTCCACCGGCGGGCGGTGCCGGTCACCGGCCCCGGTGCCGATGGCCGCCCCGGCCCGGACGCGCCGGGGCACGGCCCGCGGGAGTCGCGGCCGGCGGGACGGCGGCGTCAGCGCCCGGACGCGGGCAGATCCGGGACCGGCCGATCCGGTGCGGTGCCGGGCGGCACCGGCCGATCCGGTGTCGTGCCGGGTGCCTCGGCGGATGGTGCCTCGTCGGCGCCCTCCGGCCGGACCGGGCGGTCGGCGGTCTCCTCCCCGCGCAGCCCGCGCGCCAGCAGCGTGGCGCCCGCGACGGCGCCGGGCATCAGCAGCACGGCGACGAACGGCACCAGGAAGGCGAGCGCCAGCGGTGCGCCGAAGCCCCACACCAGCAGCTTCCGGGAACGCAGCAGGGCGAGGCGCGCCCGGAGGTCGACACCGCGGCGCTGGAGGGCGACGGCCGTCAGTTCCTCGGTGAGGAAGAAGCCGGTGACGAAGACGCCGATCACGGGTACGGCGGTCTGCCCGACGACCGGCAGGAAGCCGAGGGCGAAGAGCAGCAGGCCCCACAGCCCGGCGCGCACCACGATGCGCAGGCCGTCGCGCGCGGACACCCACAGCTCCCGCCACAGCGGCAGGCCGGACGCGGGCGCCGTGCCGTCGGGCGAGACGTCCCGGTCGACGGCGGCGGACAGGCTCTCGTAGAAGGGCTGCCCGACCAGGAGGGTGACCGCGGTGAAGGTCACCACGGAAAGCAGCAGGCCGAGGGCGAACAGCACCACGGTGAGGAGCCGGCGGAACAGGCCGGCCCACGGGTCGGTCCAGCCGTCCGCGAAGGGGGTGGCCCAGGCGACGAGGTCCGCGCCCCGCAGCGCGAGCACGGTCAGCGCCGCCGTGTAGAACAGCAGTGCGATGAGCGCGGGCAGCAGCCCGAAGGCGTACCGCCTGCCGTGCCGGGCCACCCACCGCTGGCCGTTCAGCAGATGACCGAGCCCCGCCCCGAGATCGCGCATGGGGGAACTGTACCGAGCCCGCCGCACCGGCTGCGGCGCAGCTCAGGAGGCGTACGACATCAGGAGGCGTACGGCACCGGCCGGCGTACGGCGCCGGCCGGCGCGGCTCAGGCGGCCTCCGAGGCCAGCATCCTTCGCAGCAGGTCGCGCAGGGCCAGCCGCTCGTCGTCGGCCAGCGCGGCCAGCGGTTCCCTGGCGAAGCGCAGGGACTCGCGCAGGGTGCGGGCGATCCGGCGGCCTTCCTCCGTGGCCGCCGCGACCTTGACCCGGCGGTCGGCCGGGTCGGGTCGGCGTTCCACCAGCCCGCGCGACTCCAGGCGGTCGACGATCCCGGTGACGTTGGAGGGCTCGCACTTGAGTTTCTGCGCCAGCTTCCGCATCGGTGTCGGCTCCAGGCAGAGCAACCCGAGCAGTTTGGCCTGGGCGCCGGTCAGCGCGTGCTCGGCGGCGACCTCCTCGTACTCCTCGTGGTAGCGGGCCACCACGGAGCCGATGAGGTCGACGACCTCCAGGGTCAGCGCGTCGGGGTGGCGGTTCGGGTGCTCAGTGGGCATGGCTCCAGGGTAACCGGGTTACTTGACATGCTGAAATATAAAGAGGCACTGTTGTTTCAGGTAGTGAAGTAATTTTCGGACACACAGGAGCGAAACCCCCATGATCAACCGCGAATGGCACCTGCTCAGCCGCCCCGTCGGCTGGCCCAAGCCCGAGGACTTCGCCCTGGTCGAGGCCGCGATGCCGGAGCCCGGGGAGGGCCAGGTGCTGGTCCGGAACACGCACCTGTCGGTCGACCCGTACATGCGCGGCCGGATGAGCGCCGCCAAGTCCTACGTGGCCCCGTTCGAACTGGGCAAGGTCATGCAGGGCGGCGCGGTCGGCGAGGTCGTCGCCTCGCGCGCCGAGGGCGTCGCGGTCGGCGACCACCTGCTGCACTTCGCCGGCTGGCGCGAGTACGCGGCCGTGGACGCGAAGACCGCCGTGAAGGTCGACCCGCAGGCCGCGCCGCTGTCCGCCTACCTCGGCGTACTGGGCATGACCGGCCTCACCGCCTACGCCGGCCTGCTGCGCACCGCCGCGTTCAAGGAGGGCGACGCGGTCTTCGTCTCCGGCGCCGCCGGCGCGGTGGGCAGCCAGGTCGGGCAGATCGCCCGACTCAAGGGCGCCTCCCGGGTCATCGGCTCCGCCGGTTCGGACGAGAAGGTGCGGGTGCTCCTGGAGGAGTACGGCTTCGACGCCGCCTTCAACTACCGCAACGGCCCGGTCGGCGAGCAGTTGCGGAAGGCCGCCCCCGACGGCGTCGACGTGTACTTCGACAACGTCGGCGGCGACCACCTGGAGGCCGCGATCGGCTCCCTCAACCGGGACGGGCGCATCGCGGTCTGCGGCATGATCTCCGTCTACAACGACACCGAGCCCGCGCCCGGCCCGAAGAACCTCGCCCGCCTGATCCAGACCCGCGGCCGGATCGAGGGCTTCCTCGTCAGCGACCACTACGACCTCCAGCCGCAGTTCGTCCAGGAGGTCGGCCCCTGGGTCGCCTCGGGCGCGCTGAAGTACCGCGAGACGGTCGTCGAGGGCATCGAGAACAACCTGGAGGCCTTCCTCGGCGTCCTGCGCGGCGACAACACCGGGAAGATGATCGTCAAGCTGTGACGTCTTCCTGAGGCTTTCGCCATGCGGTAAATTCTTTCCGAAATCCGCCGTCGATCGTGGGCGCGAGTCGCGGCGGGCCGAGGAGGAAGACGACCGTATGTCCATCCAGCAGACCGACGTCCTGTACACCGCCGTCGCGACCGCCGAGAACGGGCGCGACGGCCGGGTCGCGACCGACGACGGCAGGCTCGACGTCATGGTGAACCCGCCGAAGGAGATGGGCGGCAGCGGCGCCGGCACCAACCCGGAGCAGTTGTTCGCCGCCGGCTACAGCGCCTGCTTCCAGGGGGCGCTCGGCGTCGTGGCCCGCCAGGAGGGCGCCGACGTCTCCGGCTCGACCGTCACCGCGAGGGTCGGCATCGGCCGGAACGACGAGGGCTTCGGGATCACCGTGGAGATCTCGGCCGACATCCCGGCGGTGGACGCCGCCACCGCCCGGTCGCTGGTCGAGAAGGCGCACCGGGTGTGCCCGTACTCGAAGGCGACCCGCGGCGACATCACCGTGACGCTCGCCTGACACCGCTCCTCGCGGAGACCGGAGGCCGCGCCCCCGCACCCGGGGCGCGGCCTCCGCCGCGTCCTCATCCCCGCAGGGCGGCGGTGTGCACCGCCCGGACCAGTCGGGCGTTCTCCGGTGCCGCACCGCCCGGGAAGGCCAGGCGGCGGCGGGTGTACCCGTAGGCCAGACCGCTGCGGGGGTCCGCGAAGGCCTGGCATCCGCCGACCCCGCTGTGCCCGAAGGCCCCGGCGCCGAGGAACGGATGCCACATGTCGGCGGTCGCCTGGAATCCGAGCCCGTACGATCTGTGGGCGCGCCCCACCAGGTCGTAGCCCGTGGAGTGGATCTGCCCGATCTCGGCGACCGTGTCCGGCTTCAGCAGCGGCGGCCGGCCGTCGATCCCGCTGATCGCCGCCGCGTACATCCCCGCCAGCCCGCGCGCCGAGGCCGTCCCGCCCGCCGAGGCCGGCCCCTTCGCCCGCACCGTACGGGAGTTGGGGAGGTCCTCCAGCGCCTTCGGGCCCGGAGCGTGCGCGTTGAGCGCGAGGGACGCCAGGGTGTGCGGCCCGTCCTGGCGGGCGTCGAGCACCGCCTGCTGCTGGGGGGTCGGCGCCATCGGCAGCACGGACCGGAAGCGGGGCTCCTCGGACTCCGGCAACCCCAGGTGGAAGTCCAGGGCGTACGGTGCCCGCACCCGGTCCTCCCACACCTCCTGGAGTGTCCGGCCGGTGGCCCGGCGCACCACCTCCCCCGCCAGCGCCCCGATGACCAGGGCGTGGTAGCCGAAGGCGGTACCCGGCCGCCAGAACGGCCGCTGGTCGGCGAGCCGTTCGGCGATCAGCCGGTCGTCGGCCAGCTCCTGCTCGGTGAACCCGGCGTCGAGTCCGACCACGCCGGCCCGGTGCGCCAGCATGTCCCTCAGGGTCAGGGCGCCCTTGCCCTCGGCCCCGAACTCCGGCCAGTAGTACGTCATCGTGCGGTCCAGCTCCAGCGTGCCGTCCTGCACGAGGAGTGCGACCACCAGGTAGGCGGCGCCCTTGGTGCAGGAGAACACACCGTGCAGCGAGTCGCCGCTGCCGGCCCACAGGTCGACGACCCGCCGCCCGTGCACATACGCGCACAACTGACCCTCGTAGTCCGGCCGTTCACCGGAAACGAAGGCGGCGAACTCCTCCCGTACCGGCTCGAAGCCGTCCGCGGCGAATCCGTGGATCTCCTGCGTCATCCGCTCTCCTCGACAGGTGCGCTGCTCGCGTCAGCCAGGGTGCTCATGGGTCGGGCGGCCCGGGGTGTGCGCCCGGTGATCGTGGTACGGCGAGACGTACCCGATCGACTCAACAGCACCGGCGGCGTCCGGGTGTCACCCTCGCGCCACCGATGCCCCGGATGGCGCACGGCGCGGACTCCGGGGAGTCACGCCGGGAGCGGACTCCGCCCGGACGCGGGGGGCGCCTGCCCGCTGCCCGGAGGAGCGGGACCCGGGCCGGGGGGCACCGGCCCAGCGGACCTCGGGGGACGCCGAACGGGGTCCCGGGGCCGGGATGCGCGGACGGTGGGCCCGCAGGAACGGTGGGCCCGCAGGAACGGTGGGCCCGCAGGAACGGGACGCGCCCACAGGCGCGGCGAGCACCGGCGGCGCGGGGGGCCGTGGCGGCATGGGAGCCTGCGGGGCGGGGCGGCGCGGGGCGGCGCGGTGGCTGGGTGCGCCACCGGGCGCGGTGGCTAGGTGCACCACCAGAGGAACCGCTGGCACGTCGAGGTCGGCTCCGGGTCGGGCTCCGGGGTCGGCGTCGCGGTGGCGGTGGCGGGTGGCGTGGTCGCGCTGTACGGCGATCCGGAAGCCGTGGGAGTGGCGGTCCCGGGGCCGGAGTCGGGCGTGGCCGACGGGCCGGCGCTCTCACCGCCGTCGGCGGCCGTCTCCGACGGCGAGGGTGACGTGGAGGGCGACGCCGAGGCCGAACCGGTCGGTGAGGAGGTGGCGCTCGAGCCGGCGGTGGTACCGCTCCCGTCGCGCGGCGGCCGGGGCGACTCGTCGGGCGCGGTCTCGGACGCCGTGGCGGCCTGCGCGGTCTGGTCGTCGGCCGCGGCGGGCTGGGGATCGGAGAAGACGGGCCCGTCGCCGCCGAGTTCGGCGACGCTCAGACCGCCCGTGACCAGGACGAAGCCGGCGGTGACCAGCAGGGCCCGGCGACGGCGGCGACGGCGGTCGGCGGCGGCCTTCCGGTCGCGGCGGCTACCGCCCGACGCACCGTCGGAACCGGCCGGGCCAACCGGTCCGCGGGCCCCTCTGCGCCTGGCGGCGCGGCCCGGCGGGAGGTCGGAGGCGCCGCGGGCGACGCTCCCGCCCGGACCGTCCTCGGCCGCGCCCGGCGGACCGAGGCCGGCGGGTTCGCCGTGCCCGCCGTCCAGGCCGCGCCCGCCGCCGGGGGTCTCGTCCCCGTGCCGCTCATGCTCCGCCGGCTCGTACCGCGGCTCCCCACGTTCGTACCAAGGCTCCGCCGGCTGGTGCCGGGGCTCCCATCCGTACCCGTCGGGCCGCTCTCCGCCCCGGCCCTCCCGGGGGTCCGCCTCCGCCGCGCGGGCCGGTGTTCCGTGGCCCGCCGGACGGGCGGGCGCGGCGACCGCGGGGGCGCCGCAGCCCGGACAGGCGAGGGCGCCGTTGAGGTGACGGCGGCAGGGGTGGCAGTAATCCATGACCCCGGGAAGGTTAGGTTCCGCGCATGCGCCGTTCCTAGGCCCCGCTGTGAAGGTTGTGTGCGAAACCCGCTGCTCAGACCCGCAGGGGCGGAGGGCGCACCGGCCGATCCCCGCTGACTCCCCGCATCCCGCACGCATCCCGCACCATCCCGCGAATTCCGGAACGGGCCCCGAAACCACCGAAACCGTTATGCGCATGCCCCATTGACAGCCCGCCCGACACATCCTTACTGTCACGCCAGCATTTCGAACGCGTGACGAAATATCGAACACCAAGGGGCAACTGCCGTGCGCATCACCGGAATCAGCACACACGTGGTGGGGACGCCGTGGCGCAACCTGACCTACGTCCAGGTGCACACCGACGAAGGGGTCACCGGAGTCGGCGAGACCCGGATGCTGGGCCACACCGACGCGCTGCTCGGCTATCTGAAGGAGGCCGAGGCCAACCACATTCTCGGCTCCGACCCGTTCGCCGTCGAGGACCTCGTGCGCCGTATGAAGTACGGCGACTACGGCCGCGCGGGCGAGATCGTCATGTCCGGCATCGCGGTCGTGGAGATGGCGTGCTGGGACATCAAGGGCAAGGCCCTCGGCGTGCCGGTGTGGCAGCTCCTCGGCGGGAAGGTGACCGACAGGGTCAAGGCGTACGCGAACGGCTGGTACACCACCGAGCGGACGCCCGAGGCCTACCACAAGGCCGCCCGCGGGGTCATGGAGCGCGGCTACCGGGCGCTGAAGATCGACCCGTTCGGCACCGGGCACTTCGAGCTCGACCAGGAGCGGACCCGCTACGCGGTGTCGCTGATCGAGGCGGTGCGCGACGCGATCGGCCCGGACGCCGAGCTGATGCTGGAGATGCACGGGCGGTTCTCGCCCGCCACGGCCGTCCGGCTCGCGCGCGAGCTGGCGCCGTACCGGCCGGCCTGGCTGGAGGAGCCGGTGCCGCCGGAGAACCTCAAGGCGCTGGAGAAGGTCGCCGCCAAGGTGGACATGCCGGTCGCCACCGGCGAGCGGATCCACGACCGGATCGAGTTCCGGGAGCTGTTCGAGAGTCAGTCGGTCGACATCATCCAGCCGGACGTCGGCCACCTGGGCGGTATCTGGGAGACCCGCAAGCTCGCGGCGACCGCCGAGACGCACTACATGCTCGTCGCGCCGCACAACGTCGGCGGTTCCGTGCTGACCGCCGCCTCCCTCCAGGTCGGCTTCACCTCGCCGAACTTCAAGATCCTGGAGCACTTCAACGACTTCGCGGACGCGGACATCAAGAAGGTGGTCAGGGGCGCGCCGACGGTGGACCCGGAGGACGGCTGCTTCCACCTGTCCGACGCACCCGGCCTCGGTGTCGAGCTCGACGTGGACGCCGCCGCGGAGTTCCCCCAGCAGCAGGCCCGGTTCGACCTGTGGGCCGAGGGCTGGGAGCAGCGCCGGCCGAAGGGGAAGCAGCAGTGAGCACCGCCGTCGTCGTCGACGCGCCGGGCGCGCACCGGATCGTGCCGCACGAGCCGCGGCCGCCGGAGGCGGGCGAGGCGCTGGTGCGGGTGCACGCGGTGGGCGTCTGCGGCAGCGACCGCGAGGTGTACCGGGGCAACCGGCCGGAGGGGTACGTCCGCTACCCGCTCACCCCCGGGCACGAGTGGTCCGGGACGGTGGAGGCGGTCGGCGCCGGGGTGCCCGAGTCGCTGACCGGGCGCCGGGTCGTCGGTGAGGGCTTCCGCAACTGCCAGGTCTGCGATCGCTGCCACGCCGGGGAGACCACCCTGTGCACCGCGGGGTACGAGGAGACCGGTTTCACCCGGCCGGGTGCCATGGCGGCCACGCTGACCCTGCCGGCCCGGCTGCTGCACGTGCTGCCGGACGACGCAGACCTGACGGCCGCGGCCCTGCTGGAACCGGCCGCCTGCATCGCGGCCGCGGTGCTGAAGGCCGGCGCCCGGCCCGGTGAGCGGGTGGCGGTGGTCGGCACCGGCACGCTCGGCATGTTCGCGGTGCAGTTCCTGCGGGCCGGCTCCCCGGCGGAGTTGCTGGTGGTCGGCACCGGGCGGGGACGGGAGGCGCTGTCCCGCCGGTTCGGCGCCACCGGCTTCCGCACCAAGGATGCGGTGGACCCCTCGCGGCCGGGGGACTTCGACGTCGTCGTCGAGACCGCCGGGTCCGCCGACGCGGCGCGGACGGCCGCCGCACTGCTGCGGCGGGGCGGCCGGCTGGTCCTCACCGGGATCCCCGCCCCGGGCGCCGACGGGCTCGACCCGACCGAGCTGGTCGTGCGGCAGCTCACGGTGCACACCGTGTTCGGCGCGCCGCCGGACGCCTGGGCGCACACCGTGCGGGTGTTCGCCGCCGGGCTGCTCGACCCGGTCCCGCTGGTGACGCACGAACTGCCGCTCGCCGGCTTCTCCCGGGCCGTCGAGCTGGTGGGATCCGGCGATCCCGCGGTCGGCAAGGTACTGCTCCGCCCGGGGGCCACCGAGACGTACGCCGGTACGGGGACGACCTGACGGTCTCCGTACCGGCGTACCCGGCCTCCGCACACCCTGAGACGCGAACCTCGTCCGACATATCGAACAGCCGGTGGGTCCGGCCGCCTCCCCCGGAGCAACTCCGGGGCGTTCGGGGCGGCCCGGCGCACCAGGACACTAAGGACAGCTTGTGACCGACGCTTCCGCCACGGCAGCCCGTCGACCCGGCGAGCAGGCACTCGCCGCGCTCGGCCTCGACGCGCCCGCCCTCGACCCGGCCGACGCCTCCCCGCACTCCTTCCCGGGCGGCGGCCGCTGGCGCACCGAGATCCCCTCCTGCGAGGGCCCCGAGGCGCTGGCGGTGGTGCTGAAGGAGGCCGCACGGCTCGACGTGCCGATCCACCGGATAAGCCAGGGCAGCGGGGTGTGGATGCTGACCGACGGCGAGATCACCGAGATGGTCGAGGCCACGGCCGCGTGCGACATCGAACTCTGCCTGTTCACCGGGCCGCGTGGCACCTGGGACATCGGCGGCTCGGTGCGTACCGACTCGCACGGCGCCGGGCTGCGCGCCCGCGGCCACGACGCGGTCGCCGGCTGCGTCGAGGACGCGGTGCGCGCCACGGAGTTGGGCGTCCGGTGCCTGCTGGTCGCCGACGAGGGAGTGCTGTGGACGCTGCACCGGGCGCGCGAGGCCGGGGTGCTGCCGGCCGGGACCACGCTGAAGGTGTCGGCGCTCATCGGCCCCGTCAACCCGGCCTCCTACGCCGTGTACGAGCGGCTCGGCGCCGACTCCGTGAACGTGCCCAGCGACCTGACGCTCGATCATCTCACCGAGATCCGCCGGACGTCCGGCGCACCGATGGACATGTACATCGAGGCCCCGGACGACCTCGGCGGCTATGTGCGGATGTACGAGGTGGCCGAGCTGATCAGGCGCGGTGCGCCGCTGTACCTGAAGTTCGGGCTGGCCAGGGCCCCCGGGATCTACCCGTACGGGCACCAGTTGCGGGACGTCGCCCTGGCCACCGCGCGGGAGCGGGTGCGGCGGGGGCGGCTGGCACTGGACCTGCTCGCCCGGCACGGGGCCGACCGGGACATGGCCCCGCTGGGCTCGCGAATGCCCGGCACTCTTCGGCGCTTTGACACACGTCCATAAATTTTCCGACACCGCCTCTTCACAGAAGACGACGGAGTCGAACAGAATCCGACACGTCCCTCCGTGCGGCCTCCGGGCCGCCCCGCTCAAGCGGTGCCGCACCGCCCGACCCAGCCCGCGCTCCACGAGCCGCGCTCCTACATCAAGGAAGATGACCATGCGCAACCGCCGAGCCGCCCTCGCCGCGATAGCCGGAGCCGCCTCGCTCGCCCTCACCCTCACCGCCTGCGGGCAGAACAGCGAGGGCGGCAGCAAGGACGACTCCACGTCCACCGACGGCGCCACCATCGGCATCGCGATGCCGACCAAGTCGTCGGAGCGGTGGATCGCCGACGGCAACAACGTCAAGAAGGACCTGGAGTCCAAGGGCTACAAGACCAAGCTGGTCTACGGCGAGGACGACCCCGACCAGCAGGTCTCGCAGATCGAGAACCTGATCACACAGGGCGTGAAGGCGCTCATCGTCGCCGCGATCGACAACAAGTCGCTCAACAACGTGCTCCAGCAGGCCGCCGACGCTCACATCCCGGTGATCGCCTACGACCGGCTGATCCTCGGCACGAAGAACGTCGACTACTACGCCTCCTTCGACAACGAGAAGGTCGGCAGGCTCCAGGGCAACTACATCATCGACAAGCTCGGCCTGAAGGACGGCAAGGGCCCCTTCAACATCGAGCTGTTCGCCGGGTCCAACGACGACAACAACACCAAGTACTTCTTCAACGGCGCGATGAGCGTCCTGAAGCCGTACATCGACGGCAAGAAGCTGGTCGTCCGGTCCGGCCAGACCGCCCTCAACCAGGTCACCACCCTGCGCTGGGACGGTGCCACCGCCCAGCGGCGCATGGACGACATCCTCACCAAGTCGTACCAGGACGCCAGGGTCGACGCGGTGCTCTCGCCCTACGACGGCATCTCCATCGGCATCCTGTCCTCGCTGAAGTCCGACGGCTACGGCTCCGGCTCCAAGCCGCTGCCGGTCGTCACCGGCCAGGACGCCGAACTGGCCTCGGTGAAGTCCATCATCGCCGGTGAGCAGACGATGACCGTCTACAAGGACACCCGCCAGCTCGCCAAGGTCGCCTCCAACATGGTCGACGCCGTCCTCAACGGCAAGAAGCCCGAGGTCAACGACACCAAGACGTACGACAACCAGGCCAAGGTCGTCCCCGCCTACCTGCTGCAGCCGGTGAGCGTCGACAAGACCAACTACCAGAAGGTCCTCGTCGACGGCGGCTACTACACCGCGGACCAGCTCAAGTAAGCGACCTCACCAACTGATTGGAAGGCACGACCATGGCGGGACCCGTCCTGGAAATGCGCTCGATCGTCAAGACCTTTCCCGGTGTCAAAGCGCTGTCGGACGTCACCCTGACCGTCCGCCAGGGCGAGGTCCACGCCATCTGCGGAGAGAACGGCGCCGGCAAGTCCACCCTGATGAAGGTGCTCTCCGGAGTCCATCCGCACGGCAGTTACGAGGGCGAGATCCTCTTCGAGGGGGAGGCCTGCCGGTTCCGGGACATCCGGGCCAGCGAGCACCGAGGCATCGTCATCATCCACCAGGAACTGGCCCTGGTGCCCTACCTCTCCATCGCGGAGAACATCTTCCTCGGCAACGAGCACGCCCGGCGCGGCCTGATCGACTGGAACGAGACCCTGCGGCACGCCGCCGAACTGCTGCGCCGGGTCGGGCTCGACGAGCACCCGGAGACCCGCGTCGCCGACATCGGCGTGGGCAAGCAGCAGCTGGTGGAGATCGCCAAGGCGCTGTCGAAGCAGGTGAAGCTGCTCATCCTCGACGAGCCGACGGCCGCGCTGAACGACGAGGACAGCGCCAAGCTCCTCGACCTCATCCTGGGGCTCAAGGACGAGGGCATCACCTCGATCATCATCTCCCACAAGCTCAACGAGATCCGCCGGGTGGCCGACTCGGTGACCATCCTGCGCGACGGGCGGACCATCGAGACGCTCGACGTGGCCGCGGCCGGGACCACCGAGGACCGGATCATCAGCGGCATGGTCGGCCGCGACCTCGACAACCGCTTCCCGCAGCGCACCCCGCACGAGGCCGAGGCGGGCGCGTCCCCGGCGCTGGAGATCCGCAACTGGACCGTGCACCACCCCATCGACCAGCACCGCAGGGTGGTCGACGACGTGTCGCTGCACGTGCGGCGCGGGGAGATCGTCGGCATCGCCGGACTGATGGGGGCGGGCCGCACCGAGCTGGCGATGAGCGTCTTCGGGCGCAGCTACGGCCGGCACACCGCGGGCACGGTGAGCAAGGACGGCACGGAGATCCGGACCAGGACCGTCGCCGAGGCGGTCGGGCACGGCATCGCGTACGTCACCGAGGACCGCAAGCACTACGGGCTCAACCTCATCGACACGATCAACCGCAACATCTCGCTGTCCGCGCTGCGCAAGGTCGCCCGGCGCGGCGTGGTCGACGAGCACGAGGAGCGGCAGGTCGCCGAGGGCTTCCGCACCTCCATGAACATCAAGGCGCCGACCGTGTTCGAGCCGGTGGGCAAGCTGTCCGGCGGCAACCAGCAGAAGGTCGTCCTCAGCAAGTGGATCTTCGCCGGTCCGGACGTGCTGATCCTGGACGAACCCACCCGCGGCATCGACGTGGGTGCCAAGTACGAGATCTACACCGTCATCGACCGGTTGGCCGCCGAGGGCAAGGCGGTCGTCTTCATCTCGTCCGAACTGCCGGAGCTGCTCGGCATGTGCGACCGCATCTACACCATGGCCGCCGGCCGGCTGACCGGCGAGGTTCCGCGGGCCGAGGCCACCCAGGAAGAGCTGATGCGCCGGATGACGAAGGACACCCAGGACAAAGAGGTAAACCGATGAGCACGGACGTGACCGCCAAGACCCCGGCCCCGGCGCCGCCCGGGAAGGGCGGAGGCCCGGCCACCGGCGGCGGGTTGCTCCAGCTGGTGCTGGACGGCCTGCGCCGCAACATGCGCCAGTACGGCATGCTGATCGCCCTCGGCCTGATCGTGGTGCTGTTCCAGGTGTGGACCGGCGGCGACCTGCTGCTGCCGCGCAACGTCTCCAACCTGGTGCTGCAGAACAGCTACGTGCTGGTCCTCGCGATCGGGATGATGCTGGTCATCATCGCCGGCCACATCGACCTGTCGGTGGGCTCGCTGACCGCCTTCGTGGGGGCGACGGCGGCCGTGCTGACCGTGCAGCACAGCGTGCCCTGGCCGGTCGCGGTGGTGCTGTGCCTGCTGGTGGGCGCGGCGGCCGGGGCCTGGCAGGGCTTCCTGATCGCCTACTTCGGCATACCGTCGTTCATCGTCACCCTGGCCGGGATGCTCCTCTTCCGCGGCCTGACCGAGATCCTGCTCCAGGGGCAGACGCTGGGCCCGTTCCCGAACGGCCTGAAGAAGATGGGCAACGGCTTCCTGCCGGAGGTCGGCCCGCACACGAACTACCACAACATCACCCTGCTGCTGGGCATCGTGCTGGTCGCCTCGGTGCTCTGGCAGGAGATCCGCGACCGCAGGCGCCAGCAGGAGTTCTCGCTGGACGTGCTGCCGAGGAACGCCTTCCTGCTCAAGCTGGCCGCCATCGCCGCCGCGATGCTGGCGGTCACCCTGCTGCTCGCCAGCTACAAGGGCGCCCCCGTGGTGCTGCTGATCCTGGGCGCGCTGGTCGTCGGCTACGGCTACGTCATGCGCAACTCCGTCTTCGGCCGCCACATCTACGCCATCGGCGGCAACCTGCCGGCGGCGAAACTCTCCGGCGTGAAGGACAAGAGGGTCACCTTCTGCGTCTTCCTGAACATGGGCATGCTCGCGGCCCTGGCGGGCCTGGTGGTCGCCGCCCGCCTCAACGCGGCCTCGCCGAAGGCCGGCCTCAACTACGAGCTGGAGGCCATCGCCTCCTCGTTCATCGGCGGGGCGTCGATGAGCGGCGGTGTCGGCACCGTGCTCGGCGCGATCATCGGCGGTCTGGTCCTCGGTGTGCTGAACAACGGCATGAACCTCCTCGGCGTCGGTACCGACTGGCAGCAGGTCATCAAGGGCCTGGCCCTGCTTGCGGCGGTCGGCTTCGACGTCTGGAACAAGCGCAAGTCCGGTTCGTAAGTCAGTTCGGGCCCCGCCGGTCGCGGCGGGGCCCTCTCCCTTCCCAGGAGCCGCAATGGAACTGAACAGACGCACGGTCCTCGCAGGAGCCGCGGCGGCGGGTGTCGCCGCCGGCACGCTCGGCGGCACGGCGCAGGCCGCTCCGGCCCACCACCGCAGAGGCGGCAGGCCGGTCCGGGAGCCCTTCGGCACGCTCGCCGACGGCACCCGGGTGCACCGCTGGTCGCTGGAGAACGGCGGCACCCGGCTGCACGTCCTCTCCTACGGCGGCATCGTCCAGTCGCTGGAGATCCCCGACCGTCACGGCCGGTACGCCGACGTGGCGCTCGGCTTCGACAACCTGGACGACTACGTCTCCTCCAGCCCCTACTTCGGCGCCCTGATCGGCCGCTACGGCAACCGCATCGGCGGCGGCCGGTTCACCCTTGACGGCACCACCTACCAGCTCTCCGTCAACGACGGCGACAACAGCCTGCACGGCGGCGCCAAGGGCTTCGACAAGCGGGTGTGGGACGTGGAGCCCTTCACCGAGGGCCCCGACACCGGCCTGCACCTGCACTACACCAGCGCCGACGGCGAGATGGGCTACCCCGGCACGCTGCGGGCGAAGGTCACCTACACCCTCACCCGGCACGGCGAGTGGCACATCACCTACGAGGCGACCACCGACAAGGCCACCGTCGTCAACCTCACCAGCCACGTCTACTGGAACCTCGGCGGGGAGGGCAGCGGCACCGTCGAGGACCACGAGCTGGCCATCGCGGCCTCCCGCTACACGCCCACCGACACCGGCCTGATCCCCACCGGGGAGCGCGCCCGGGTCGCCGGCACCCCCTTCGACTTCCGGCGGGCCAAGCCGGTGGGCCGGGACCTGCGCGCCGGGCACGAGCAGCAGGTGCGGGCCAAGGGCTACGACCACAACTGGGTCCTCGACAAGGGCGTCACCGAGACACCGGAGCACGTGGCGACCCTGCGCGAGCCGCGCTCCGGCCGCACCCTGAGAATCGCCACCGACCAGCCCGGACTGCAGTTCTACTCGGGCAACTTCCTCGACGGCACCCTCACCGGCACCGGCGGCCGCACCTACCGCCAGGGCGACGCGCTCTGCCTGGAGACGCAGCACTTCCCGGACTCGCCGAACCATCCGGACTTCCC
This sequence comes from Streptomyces sp. MS06, assembly GCF_047200655.1. Taxonomy (NCBI): domain Bacteria; kingdom Bacillati; phylum Actinomycetota; class Actinomycetes; order Kitasatosporales; family Streptomycetaceae; genus Streptomyces; species Streptomyces sp. MS06. The sequence goes on along the minus strand of NZ_JBJZOJ010000037.1, from coordinate 54,436 downwards.
GTCGACCGTGCTGCGGCCGGGCGAGACCTACCGGACTACGACGGTGCACTCCTTCGGCGCCTGACCGTTCCGGGCGGGCGGCGCCCGACCATTCCCGGGGGGCGGCGCCCGACCGTTCCCGGGGGGGCGGCGCCCGACCGTTCCCGGGGGGGCGGCGCCCGACCGTTCCCGGGCGCCCGACCGTTCCCGGGCGGGCGGCCGAACCGCGATCCGGCCCCGGCCGCCCGCCCGGTCGCACCCTGCCCCACCCCGACCGTCCCGGCGTTGAACGCCGCCGCCCCGGGCTCCGTATACAAGGGCGGCCCGTGCTCCCCCGCGCGGGCCACCCCCGAACGGAGGCCCAGTTGACCGGCAACGTCACCTCGCTGTTCCGCGGCACCACGGCGCACAGCCCGTCGATGGCGGCGCTGGCCCGGATCGGCGGCGGGGACGGCCCGGTCGACTTCTGCATCCCCTGCAACCCGTACTTCCCCACCCCGGCGATGTTCGAGGACCTGGCCGCCCGGCTGCGCGACATCGTCACGTACTACCCGAGCAGCGCCGACACCATCACGGCCGAACTGTGCGCCCTGCTCCAACTCCCCCCGCAGTGCGTGGCGATGGGCAACGGCTCCACCGAGCTGATCACCTGGATCGACCATCTGCTGGTCCGCGAGTCGCTCGCCGTCCCCGTGCCCACCTTCGGCCGCTGGACCGACCAGCCCATGGAGACCGGGAAGCGGGTCGACATGTTCCCGCTCCAGGAGTCCGGCGGCTTCCGCCTGGACCCCGCGCAGTACGCCGAGTTCGTCCGCTCCCGCTCCACCCGGACCGCGGTGGTCTGCAACCCGAACAATCCCGACGGCGGCTACCTGCCCCGGCAGGCCGTGGTGCAGTTGATGGACGCGCTGGCCGATCTGGACCTGGTGGTCGTCGACGAGTCCTTCCTGGAGTTCGCCGACGCGGAGACCGAACCGTCCGTGGTCCAGGAGGCGGTGCTGCGGCACAACGTGATCGTGCTGCGCAGCCTCGGCAAGAACTTCGGCCTGCACGGCGTACGTTTCGGCTATCTGGTCGCCAACCCGTCGCTGGCCGGGCGGATCCGGTCCGCGCTGCCGAAGTGGAACCTCAACTCCTTCGCCGAGCACGTGGTGTTCATGCTGCGGGAGCACGGCGCGGAGTACGCGCGGAGCCTGGACCTCGTCCGGCGCGACCGGCTGGAGATGGCGGGCCTGCTGTCGGCGCTGCCGGGTCTCACGGTCTACCCCTCGCAGGGCAACTTCCTCTTCGTGCGCCTGCCCGTGGGCGCAGAGGGCACCGTGGTGCGGGACCGGCTGCTCACCGAGCACCGGATCCTGGTCCGCGAGTGCGGCAACAAGATCGGTTCGTCCAGCCGCTTCCTGCGGCTCGTGGTGCGCCCCCAGGCGGACGTGCGTCGCCTGGTGTCCGGACTGGAACAGGTGCTCTACGGCAGCGGGAGGGAGGCCGCCGTGCCCGGGCCTGGGACCGGGACCGCCTACAGCTCGGGCACGGCGGCAGTGGACCGGCTGGTCAGCGCCACCAACGGAGCCGGCACGCCGGGCCTCGCCGCGCTGGCCGCCGAGGCGGGCGCGCCCGCGGCCGCCCTGGTACCGGGCGGCTCCGGTCCACCGATGACGGGCGCGGTGCCGATGACGGGCGCGGTGCCGATGACGGGTGACCTGCCGGCGGTGGCGCTGCCCGTGCCGGGGCCGGTGACCCCGGTGGGCCAGGGGACGGTGACCCCGGTGGGCCAGGTGCCGGCCGCGGGTCCACCGGTCGCCGTTCCGCCCCTCACGGGTCCGGTGCACACGGCGGCTCCGCTGCCGGCGACGGGCCCGGTCCCGGTGCCCTTCCCGGCCGTCGCCGCTCCCCTGCCCGCCCCGGCACCGCTGCCCGTCCCGGCACCGCTGCCCGTCCCGGCACCGCTGCCCGCCCCGGCACCGCTGCCCGGGGAACCGGCACCACTGCCCGACCCGGTGCCGGCCGGGACGACCCCGCCGGGGGTGCCGGCGCGCGGCGGGCTCACGGCGGCGCAGGTCCGCGGCACGAACGGGCTCACCCCGGCACCGCCCACCGGCCGGCCCGCCCCGAGCGGGCGCGGCTGGCCGGACGCCGCCGGGATGGGCCAGGCGGGCTGAGCCGGGGCCTCCGGGGCGCCTCAGGAGTCGGGGCACTCCTTCCACGCCAGGTGGTAGACGGTGCTGATGTCACCGTCGGTCGAGTCCATGGTCATGAAGCTGACCTTGTCCGGCGCCGTGCTGCCCGCGCTGACCCGCAGCTCCGTGTTGATGTTGAAGTTGCGCTGGACCCCGCAGGGCGCCCACACCAGCTGGGCCCAGTCGGTCTCGTCGGTGGCCTGCCAGTTGTCGTTGTAGGGACCGCTGACCGGGTGGTTGCGGTACACCGTGTTCGGGGAGCCCTGGAAGTAGTACGAGGCCCTCTGCATGCCGCTCGCGCCCGGCTGGAGGGCGGCGAATCCGCGGTAGTCGGCGCTGGCGACGGCGTAGGTGAAGCCCTGCGGGACGTGGACGATCAGGTTGAGCTGGCAGTTCTTGCGGAACGCCGTCGGCGAGGAGCCGCCGCCGGCCTGGGCGAGGTACTCGCTGTAGGTCACCGTGAAGGCGGTGTTGTCCTCGGAGACGGCGACCGCGGCGGTGCCCTGCGGGCAGCCCGAGCCGTTCACCGTGGCGACCTTGATGACGATCTTGTCGGGGGGCGGGTCGGTGAAGGCGGAGGAGGGCTGGTGCGCCGGGGCCGCGGTGGTGGCGAGGAGAGCGGCGAGCGCGCCGCCCAGGAGGAGTCCACTTGCCATGGTCGCTCCGTCCGTTCAATGGGGGGTGGGTGTCCGTCGGTGAGAATGTGGTGCATCCGTGAGCGGACTGTGAAGGCCGCTCTCCGGCCATTCACTTGCCGCCGTTCACTCCGGCGCCCCCGCCCCCGCCCCCGCCCCCGCCGCGGTCTCCGCGAGGCCCGGCACCGCGGGCGGCGCGGCGGCCCGGTCCGCCCGGTGGGCGCGCACCGCGTACGCCACGGCGGCCACCCACACCGCGCCCAGCAGTGCCTGGACGCACACCCCGATCGCGCCCGGCACGGACAGGGCGTCGCAGGTCAGCAGGGTGCGGGCGTTGAGCAGGACGATCAGGCCGCCGACCGCCGAGCCCAGTACGCGGGGGGCCGCGAAGCGCACCAGGCGGGCCGCGGCGGGGGCGACCGCCAGGCCTCCGGCGAGGAAGGCGAGCACCCAGGTCCAGGCGACGCCCCGGGTACCGAGGGAGACCAGGAAGCCCAGGCTCGCGGCCACCGCGACCAGGCACTTGCCCGCGTCGACGGATCCGATCACCTTGCGTGGCTCCAGCCGCCCGCTGGCCAGCAGGACCGGCGTGCCGATCAGCCCCCAGCCGCCGCCTCCGGTGGCGCCGAGGAACCCGGCGACCAGTCCCAGCGGTACGAGGAACCGCCTGTGCAGCGGCGCGCCCAGCCGACCGCGGGGCATCCCGCGCAGCGTGAACCGCACGGCGACGTAGAGGCCGAGGCAGAGCAGGATCGCCGCGGTCAGCGGACTCGCGGCGTCGGTGGACAGCCGGGTGAGCAGGATCGCACCGGCGAACGCGCCCACCGCGCCGGGGAGGCCGGTCCGGGCGACCACCTGCCAGTCGACGTTGCCGAGCCGCGCGTGCGCGGCGCCGGACGCCAGGCCCGTCCCGATCTGGGCGAGGTGGACGACGGCCGAGGCGAGTGCCGGGCCGGTGCCCAGGGCGAGCAGCAGCGCCGTGGAGACGGCCCCGTGAGCCATGCCGAGGCTGCCGTCCACGAGCTGGGCGGCCAGGCCCACGAGGGCGAGCAGTGTCAGCGTGTGCATGGGCAGGAAGGCTAGGGCGCCGACCTGAGGAGAGTCTGAGTGTGCGAGGCCGGAGTGTCCACCCGCGCCGCGGTTCCGGACGGCGTCCCGGTGCCGACAGGGGCGAAAGCGGTCGTTCCCGGTTTGACAACGGTCGGCGGATCGCATGACGCGGGCAGTTCCGGCCGCGTACGCTCGAACGACCTGTGGTGCGGCGGGAGAGCAGGGAGCAGGGCGTGAGGGAGTTCGTGGCGGTGCTGCGGCGTGCGGGGCACCGGCCCGCCCTGCGCGCGCTCGCGGCCCGGCTCTCCGCCGCCGTGCGCTCCCGCGCCGAAACTCCCGGGGATGTACGGGAGTTGTGCCGGGCGCTGTGCCAGGAGATGAGCGATCGGCGCGGCGGCCGGCCCGTCGCACTCCGCTTCGAGCGGTTCCCGGACGGGATCGGCGTCACCGGACTGTGCGTGGAGTGCCAGGACCTCGACCTCGTCATCATCGAGGAGCAGGCCGAAGACGTGCAGCAACTGGTCGTTCTGGGGCACGAGTTGTGGCATCTGCACGCCGGCCACCGGCATCAAGGCGCCGGCGCCGCGGCGGTGCGCGCCCTGGCGGGGCGCACGGCGTGGCCGGGCCCGGCCGTCACGGTGGCCGCCCGCAGCGGGTCGCGGGCGCGCGAGGAGGCCGAGGCCGACGACTTCGGTCACCGGCTCGCCGCGCTCTGCCGCGACCTGGTGCCCACCGGCGCCGGCACCGTCGCGCTCGCCCCGGCCGGCAGCCTGCTGGACGCGGTCCAGCGGTCCCTCGGCCACCGCGGTCGCGGACGGGCGCGGTGATGGGCCTCCAGTCCCTCACGCCCTCGGCGTTCCTGACCGACTTCTACACCTCCTTCTGGTGGGTGCCGACCCTCGTGCTGGCGTCCGCCCTGGCCGTCAAACTGCCCAGCATCGTGCGGCTGTGGCGGGACCCGCTGCTGCGCGCGGTGGGCGGTCTGCTGCTGCTGGCGTGCGCCGTGTTCGTCTGCGTCGCGCCGCCCGTCATCGCCTGGACCAACCGGGTCACCGGCGTGCCGAACATCGCGGCCCCGCTGGTGTACTCCCTGCTCACCGCGTACTGCGGGTCCTGCCTGCTGCTGATCATCGCCTGGCGCGACGGCCCGGGCGGGCGGTCCGCCACCACCCGGCTCGCCCGCCGCTGGGTGCTCTCCGCCTACACCGCGGTGATCGTCGCCCTGTGGCTGCTGTTCGCCCTGGCCGACGTGCCCGTGGAACGGCTGCGGGACCTCGACACCTACTACGCCACCACGCCGTTCATGCGCGAGGAGATCGTGCTCTACCTGCTCGCGCACTGCGTGGCGGTCCTGATCACGTTCCGGCTGATCCGGAACTGGGCGCGCACCGACGGCCTCGACGCGTGGCTGCGCTGGGGGCTGACCTTCCTGGGTGCCGGGTACGCGCTGAACCTCGTCTTCGACGCCGCCAAGTTCACCGCCGTGGCGGCCCGCTGGACCGGTCACGACCTGGACCGGCTGAGCACCGACGCGGCACCGCCCGTGGCGGGCCTGTCCGCCGTGCTGATCGCGGTCGGCTTCATCCTCCCGCACGCCGGACAGTACCTGCACGGCCGCTGGCAGGTCCGGCTCGCGCACCGCGAACTGCGCCCGCTGTACCTGCTGATGCGGTCCGTGCACGGCTCCGGCACACCGGTGGTGCTGCGGGCCAGCCCCGAACTGCGCCTGATCCGGCGGGAGACGTTCATCCGCGACGTGCTGCTCCCCTTGGTCCGCCGCCTCGACGAGGACCTGCGCCGCGGGGCGTACGATGCCGCCCGCGGCCTCGGACTCCCCCCGGACCGGGCGAGGGCGGCGGCCGCCGCGGTGGCCATCCTGCACGCCGTCGACGGCAGGACCGGGCCGCCGGGTGACGACGGAGCGGGCGACGCGCACGGGGACGGCGACACCACCCGGCTGCTGCGGGAGATCGGGGCCGTCTCCCGCGCCCTGCGCCGGCCCGACGTCCTGGCCGCGGTCCGCGCCGAAGTGGCCGGCCCGACGAGGAGTCTCGACCGTCCGAAGGGGACGATGTAGCAGTGCGCACGTGGCGTACCGGGCGTACGAACCGGGAGATGCGTCGGCTCGCCGACGCCCTGATCGACCCGATGCGGGTCGCCCTGCCCACCGACCCGGAGACACTGTTCGAGGCGCTGGTCGCCTCGGTGAGCGCGTGGCGCGGCCACGAGGTCACCGTGCGCCGGGAGACGTTCCCCCCGCACACCGCCAGCGGGCTGTGGCTGGAACGCGAGGGGCAGGACATCGTCGTGGTCGACCGGCGGGCGGCGCTCTGGCACCAGATCGTGATCTTCTGCCACGAGGTCTGGCACATGAACCGGCGGCAGGCCGAGGCCGCGCACCCCGCACCGTCCCGCGGGGCACTCGTGCCGGTCGCCGCACGCACCGACTTCAGCCTGGCCGAGGAGCAGGAGGCCGACCGCTTCGGCATGCTGATGGGCCGGCGGCTGCGGGCCTGGCTGGACGCGCCGCCGGAGTCGGTGTTCGCCGCCGACTCCGGCGGCCCGCAGGACCTGGCCGGCCGCATCGGGGCCGCGCTCAACTACCGGGGGACGCAGAGATGAGCGGCGTGATCAACTACATCAGCTGCGGAGTGCTGTGGCTGGGTCTCGCCGTGAAGGCGCCGGACCTCGCCCGCCACCGCGGTGACCCCTACCTGCGGGCCATCTGCGTGGTGCTGGGCCTGGCCGGGCTGTGCTTCCTGCTCGGCGCGCCGCCCACCATCGGCACCGTCAACCGGGTCAGCGGCGTACCGAACCTGGCCGCACCGCTGACCTACGCGTCGATCACCGCCTACGGGGCCGCCTCCCAGGTGCTGATCGTGCACTGGCGCGGCGGACCGCACGTGCACCGCACCGCGCGGCGCTGGATCGTCGCCTACGCGTGCGTGGTCCTCGGCATCGCCGCGGCGTTCCTGCTCGGCGACGCCCCCGTGGAACGCCGCACCGACCTGGACACCTACTACGCGCGCACCCCCTTCATCGCCGAGATGATCGTGCTGTACCTGGTCGCGCATCTCACCGCGGTCGGCGTCACCATGGTCTCCGCGCTGGGCTGGGCCCGCCGGGTGACGGGCTGGCTGCGGGCGGGTCTGGTCACGCTGGGCGTGGGCACGCTGTGCAACGCCGGCTACAGCGTCTCCAAGCTGCTCGCGGTGGCCGCCCGCTGGGCGGGGCGCGACTGGACCCCGCTGGACACCGGCGTCTCGCCGGCGGCTGCCGGGCTGGGCGCCCTGCTCACCGCGGTCGGCGTGCTCGTCCCGCTGGCCGGACCCCGGTTGACCGGCTGGTGCCGCTCCTGGCGCACGTACACCCGGCTGGCGCCGCTGGAGCGGGAGTTGGACGATCTGCTCAGCCGGCGCCGGCTGCGGCTGCCCCGGCCCCGCTGGGCCTCCCCGGACACCCTGCTGATGTGGCGGCAGACCAGCATCCACAACGCGCTGAGCCATCTGGGAGCCTGGTTCGACCGCACGCTGTTCGAGGAGACCCGCGAGGACGCCCTGCACGGCACCGGCGACCGGGACCGGGCCGAGGCCGCGGCGTGGGCGGCGGCCGTCGTGGCCGCGGCGCGCGAGGAACGCGCCCACGCGGCGGACGGTGCGCCCGCCGGCGGCGACGGCGGGCTGCCCGCCCCGGCGCCGGACCCGGCGGACCTGGTCGGCATCGCCGAGGCGCTGCACGACTCGCCGTTCGTGGCCGCGGCGCGCGGCCGCGCCCGGCGGACCAGGACGGGCACCGCATGAGCCTCGTCGTGTACGTGGCGGCCGGGGTCTGCACGCTGACCGCGGCACTGCTGCTGCGCCGGCCGCGCCGCAACCCGCTCACCGTGTCCACCTGCGCGGCGATCGCCCTGGGCGCGCTGGTGTTCGTCTGCTCGGCCCCGCTGACCCTGGCCGCGGTCAACGACCTCACCGGCATCCCCAACTTCGGTGCCCCGCTGACCTACTCGGTGCTGTCCGCCTACAGCTGCTCCCTGCTGATCCTGCTGGTCAACTGGCGGGGCGGGTCCCGCGCGCGGGTCCGGCGGATGGTGCTGCGCTGCGTGGCCGCCTACAGCGCGCTGATCGTCGCGATCGTGGTGCTGTTCGTGCTCGCGGACGCGCGCACCGAACGGCTGCGCGACCTGGACACGTACTACGCGAACACGCCGTACGTGCGCGAGATGGTGGTGCTGTACCTGCTCGGGCACAGCGCCGCCACACTGGCGATGTGCGGGGTGTGCGTCCGCTGGAGCCACGAGGTCACCGGTCTGCTGCGCACCGGGCTCCGGCTGATCGTGCTCGGTGTGCTGCTGGACGTGCTGGGCTTCCAGGCCACCAAGTACACGGCGATCACAGCCCGTTGGACGGGACACGATCTGGACTTCCTGTCCACCACCGTCGCCCCGCCGATGGCCTCGCTGGGGGCGCTGACCTTCTCCGTCGGGTTCGTGCTGCCCCGGCTGCTGCCCGCGCTGGCCGCGCAGCGGCGCGGCCTGCGCGACCACCGCCGGCTGGGTCCGCTGTGGTCCCGGGTGCGCCCGGCGTCCACCGCACCCGAACCCCCGGACGCCTGGTGGCAGTTGCCGCTGGAGCGGCTGCAGTGGCGCGAGGTGTCCATCCACGACGCGCTGCTGTCGCTGGCGCCCTACTTCGACGAGCGGGTCCGGGAGCGCGCCCTGGGCGACGCACTCGGCGCGGGCCGCCCCGCGCACGAGGCCCGGATCGCCGCGGAGGCGGTCATGCTCGCCGACGCCGCCCGCCGGGCCGCCGCGCAGGAGCCGCCGCTCGCGGCGCCGAGCCGGCACCGGCTGCACGCCACCGAGGTGCCCGGGACCGGTGGACTGGTCGAACTGGCAACGGCGTTGGCCCGGTCGCCGCTCGCCGCGACCGACCCCGACGGTACCGTGAGTGCTCCCTCACCCGGTTGATCCCAAGGAGTCGCATGCCGCACAGAGCCGTCGTCGTCGGAGCCGGTCTGGCCGGAATGCTGGCCGCGGCCGCGCTGTCCACCGCGGTGGACGAGGTGATCGTGGTGGAGCGCGACGACCTGCCGGACGACCCCGGCCACCGCAGGGGGCTTCCGCAGGGCCGCCACGCCCACCTGCTGATGCCCGGCGGCCTGGCCGCGGCGGAGGAGGTCGTACCGGGCGCCGGTCTGGGCAAGGCCCTGCTCGCCGCGGGCGCGCACGAGCGCTCCTTCGGCTCGGGCATGCTGGCGCTCACCCCGCACGGCTGGTTCCACCGCTGGCGGCACGACGGGCCGGTGATGCTGCTGTGCAGCCGCGCACTGCTCGACTGGGCCGTGCGGACCGCCGTGCTCGCGCACACCGGGGTGACGCTGCGGCAGGCGCGGGCGGTCGAACCGGTCGGCGGCCGTGACCGCGTGCACGGGCTGCGGGTGGAGGCCGGCGGCGCCACCGAGGTCCTGGACGCCGACCTGGTCGTGGACGCCTCCGGGCGCGGCTCCCGCATCACCGCCTGGCTGGACCGGCTCGGCGTCGGCGGCGTCCGGGAGCGCACCGTGGACGCGGGGCTCGTCAACGCGACCCGCATCTACCGGATGCCCGAGGGCGCCGAGCGGTTCCCGCTCACCGTCGTGCACCCCGACCCGTACGTGTCCCGGCCGGGCCGCAGCGCGACGATCATCCCGATCGAGGGCGACCGCTGGATGGTCAGCCTGGCCGGCACCCGCGGCGGCGAACCGCCTGCCGACCCGGACGACTTCCTGCGGTACACCCTCCGGCTGCCGCACCCGATCGTGGGCCGGCTCATCTCCGGCGCGGAGCCGCTGACCGACGTGCACGTCAGCCGCAGCACCAGCAACGTCCGCCGCTACCTGGAGAAGGTGCGCCGGTGGCCGGAGGGGCTGATCGTCCTCGGGGACGCCCTGGCGACCTTCAACCCGGTGTACGGGCAGGGCATGTCGGTGGCCGCGCTCGGCGCCCGCGCGCTGGCCCGCCGGGTGGGGCGCGACGGGGCGACCGCGCCCGGGCTGGCCCGCCGGGTGCAGCGCGACGCCGCCCGTTCGGTGGACGCGGCCTGGGCCATGGCGGTCGGCCAGGACGTCTGGTACCCCGATGTGCGCGGCGGACGGCCCGGCGCCGCCGACCGGTTGGTCGCCGCGTACAGCCGGCGGCTCTTCTCGGCGGCCACCGGCTCCTACCCCGCTGCCGCCGCCCTGTGGGACGTGACCGGCATGCGTACCGGCCCGGAGCGCCTGCTGCGCCCCGACACCCTGCTGGCCGCCCTCAACGGCCGGCTGCTGCCCGCCCCGTCCGGCCCGCCGCTCAGCGCGCGGGAGCACCGCCTGCTGCAGTCCCTGGACCGCACGGGGCACTGACCGGGGGCGCCGGGGCGGCGGGGGCGCCGGCCCGGGGGCGACGGGCTGGGGGCGCCGGAGCGGCGGGCCGGAGGCGCCGGAGCGACCGGCCGGGGGCGCCGGAGCGGCGGGCCGGAGGCGCCGGAGCGACCGGCCGGGGGCGCCGGAGCGGCGGGCCGGAGGCGCCGGAGCGACCGGCCGGGGGCGCCGGAGCGGCGGGCCGGAGGCGCCGGGGGCGACCGGCCGCCGAGCCGCGGGGTGCGTCAGCCCGCGAAAGGGGGCTGCGGGAGCCCTTTCCCGGCTCCCGGGAACACCAGCAGCGCGCCGGCCGTCGGGTGCGGCGCGTCCAGGCCCACGCGGGCGGTCGTGACGTACAGGTCGGTCAGGTCGGGGCCGCCGAAGGCGCAGGCGGTCACCCGCGGAGTGGGCAGGGCGAGCTCGCGGTCCAGCACACCGCCGGGGGTGTAGCGGCGCACCGCCGCACCGTCCCAGAGGGCCACCCACACGCAGCCGTCCGCGTCGACGGTGAGCCCGTCGGGGAAGCCGGCCCCCTCCTCGATCTCCGTCAGCGTGCGGCGGCCGCGGATCCGGCCGTCGGCATGGTCGAAGACGTCGACGCGGCGGGTCGGCGAGTCGATGTAGTACATCAGGCGGCCGTCGGGGCTCCAGCCGGTGCCGTTGCTGACCGTCACCTCGCCGAGCACGGTCTCGGCGGACCCGTCGGGCCCGAAGCGGCGCAGGGTGCCGCCGCCGGGGGCCTCGTCGTAGCGCATGGTGCCGGCCCACAGGCTGCCGTCGGGGGCGACGGCCGCGTCGTTGGCCCGCCGGCCGGGCACGGGTTCGCGGTGCAGCCAGCGCAGGGTCCCGTCCGGGTCGAGCAGGGCCACACCGTCGCGGAGGTTGAGGACCAGTCCGCCGCCCGCGCGCGGCTTGGCCGCGCCCACGTGCTGGTCGGTGCGGCGCACGGTGCGGCGGCCCGTCGACGGGTCGTAGGTGTGGATCCGGGATCCGAGGATGTCCAGCCACAGCAGGTGCCCGGCGGCCGGGTCCCAGGTCGGGCCCTCGCCCAGCGTCGCCTCGGCCCGCACCGCGACCCGGTACCGCGGGGCGCTCATGCCGGGCTCCGGTGGCCGAGGTGCTCGGAGAGGTCCGCGGCGCCCTTGGCGGCCAGTTGCTCCAGTTCGGCGCGCCGCTCGTCGCTCCAGCGGATCATCGGCACCGAGATGGACAGGGCGGCCACCACCTGCCCGGCCCGGTCGCGGACCGGGGCCGCCACGCAGGAGACGTCCGGGTTGGACTCGCGGGACTCGACCGCGATGCCGCTGCGGCGGATCTCGGCGAGGGACTCGCGCAGGGCGGCCGGGTCGGTGATGCTGTTGGGGGTCATCGCGACCAGTTCGGCGTCGTCGGGGAGGCGCGCGGCGAGTTCCTGTTCGGGTAGGGAGGCCAGCAGCATCTTGCCCACCGAGGTGCAGTGGGCGGGCAGCCGGCGGCCGGCGGCCGAGACCATGCGCACCGCGTGCGTGGAGTCGACCTTGGCGATGTAGATGACGTCGGTCCCTTCGAGGATGGCCACGTGCACCGTCTCGTCGCAGGTCTCGGCCACCGTGCGGGCCACCTGCTGGCCCTCGGCGGCCAGGTCGAGCTGCTCGGCGTAGCGGCTCCCGAGCTGGTACGGGCGGACGCCGAGCCGGTAGCGTCCGGGCTGTCCCGGCACGGTCACCAGGTACCGGCGGGCGGTGAGCGTGGTGACCAGCTCGTGCACGGTGGTCCGCGGCAACTGGAGCCTGCGCACGATGTCGGGGGCGGAGAGCGTCCCGTCCCCGTCCAGGAAGAGCTCGAGTATGTCGAGAGCCCGGGTCACGGCGGGTACGAGTCGTCCCACGGCCGGCCCCCTCCCTTGTCGTCTGAGGTGCCTGCACCGTCTCGTCCGAGAGGGTCGCGTTCGAGATTTCAACAGGCGATCGGAATGGCGAACACAGGCTAGTCACACAGGCTCCGTGCGGGCAATGGCCGGGACGGGCCACGGTCCCCGACCGCGCGCCCCGGCCCGCACAGCCGCCCGACACCGGCACCGGCACCGGCACCGGCACCGACCCGCACCCGCACCCGCACCCGCACCCGCACCCGCACCCGGCGGCACCGAAACGCCGCGCGACCGCCGTTCCCCGCCCGCCGCCGCGTCGGGGAGGATGGCTGCCATGCCCCGGTCCCCCGCGAACCGCTCCGCCGGCCCCTTCACCCGCCTCGACTTCCAGCTCGTCCTGCTGCGGCGGATGGCCGACCACAACCCGGACCCGGTCGCCGAGGCCCGCCGCACGCTCGGTGTCTCGCTCGGCGACATGCGGGAGGCGAACAAGCGCTGGCAGGCCATGGTCCGCTCGCCGCGCGCCCGGCCGGCCGCCGCCCGCTACCGCTCGGTGCTGGGCGCGCCGGAGCAGGAGGGCGGGCGCACCGTGGGCGACCTGGAGTGCGCGGCCTGGCGGTGGCCGCTGCCGCTCTGGCCCGACCTCCGCTTCGAGATCCTGGTCGGCCCGGACGGCGCGGTCTGGAACGAGTGGCTGGTGCGCGCCCCCGGCACCCGTGGGCCCCGCCTCGACACCCTGGAGGACCTCACGCCCTGGTCCTGCACGGTGGACGAGGCGGCCCGCGCCTTCGCGCCCGCCCGGCCCCTGGAGGGCACCGCCCCCACCCGCTGGGGCCTGGCCTTCACCGCCCCGGACACGCAGGGCACCCGGTGGGAGGTGGCGGCGGAGTTCACCTGGGGCCTGCTGCAGCGGGTGGCGGTCCGCGGGCGGCCCGAGCCAGGCGGCGGGTCGGGCTGACCCGGCGGCGGTCGGCGCGGCGGGCAGCCGAAGGGACGGGGCAGCCGGAGGGACAGGGCGGCCGGAGGGACAGGGCGGCCCGGGGGACGTCAGGCGGTTGCCGCCGCCAGCACCGCTGCCGCCACCCGCGGCGCGGAGTCCGGGTGCAGGAAGAGGAACAGGTTCGGCTCGACGAGCTCCAGCTCCATCACGCACGGCCGCCCGTCCTCGCCGTCCACCAGGTCGACACGGGCGTACAGCAGTTCGTCGGCCGCGGGGACCGCGGCCAGGGCCCGCTCGGCGACGGACAGCTCGGCGGCCGTGGGTTCCCACGGCGTCAGCCCGGGGTGGGCCACCTTCTTCACGTCGTACGGGGTGCCGGACTCCAGCACCGCCCCCTTGCGGCTGGCGTGCAGCAGGCGGCCGCCGACGTACTGCAGGGCACGCTCCCCGGCGGCGTCGATACGGCTCATGTACGGCTGCACCATCGCCGTGAAGCCCTCCGCGTGCATGCGGGCGAGCTGGCGTTCGGCCGTGGCGCGCTCTTCGGGGGTGTAGCGGGCGGCGTAGCGGGCTCCCGCTCCGGAGGTCGGCTTCACCACGTACTCGTGGTCGGTGGGGAGGGCGGGGGCGGCGGCGGCGCCCGGAGGAAGGTACCGGGTGGGCACCGTCGGCACACCGGCGTCGGCGAGACGGCCCAGGTACCGCTTGTCGGTGTTCCAGCGCACCACCTCCGCCGGGTTCGCCAGCCGCGTGGCCTTGCCGCACCGCTCGGCCCAGGCGAGGAACTCGGCGGAACGCCAGCTGTAGTCCCAGGTCGAGCGGATGAGCGCCAGGTCGAAACCCGCCCAGTCGATGTGCGGGTCGTCCCACAGCACCGGCCGGGCCTCCGCGCCCGCCCGCTCCAGCGCCGTCGCCAGCACGGGCAGGTCGGGGTCGGCGCTGACCTGGGGGCCGGGACGGCACGTGACGAGCGCGATGCGGGGCACGACGGGCTTCTCCTTGTACGGGCGGGTGCTCGGCCGACCCGCCGATCGGGCGGCCCGGCCGAGCCGGCAGGCCGAACGGGACGCCGGCCGACCAGGGGTCGGCCGATCAGCGGGTCGGACGGCAGGCTAACAACCACCGCTGCGAGAGCGACGCCCGCGCGGCCCTCCTCTCGGATCGGGGCCCCCGCTTCCCCCGGAACTCCACGCCTCGGAGGCAGGGCGCCGGGACGAATCGGCGGCATGTCGCTCTCCGGAACCGATGCCCACGCCGCGGCCGGGCCGCTCCCGCCGCTGGTCCGGCGGGCCGTCGCGGCCGCCCGTCGCCACGGCTTCCCCCACTCCTGCCGTCCCGAGCAGGGCCGCCTGCTGCTCGCCCTGGCGGGCGGCGCCCGCGGTGCCGTCGGCGAGACCGGAACCGGCTGCGGAGTGGGCCTGGCCTGGCTCGCCTCCGGGGCCCGCCCGGGCGTGCGGCTGGTCAGCGTGGAACGGGACCCGGAGCGGGCCCGGATCGCCGCGGAGGTGTTCGCCGACCGGCCCGAGGTGGAGGTGCTGACCGGCGAGTCGCGGCGGATCGGCGAGCGGGGGCCGTACGACCTGCTGGTGCTGGACGGCGGCGGGCAGGGGAAGGCGGAGCACGATCCGGCCGCCGACGTGGGCCGGCTGCTGGCGCCCGGCGGCACGGTGGTGCTCGACGACTTCACCCCGGCCACCTCCTGGCCGCCGCTGCACGAGGGTGCCGTGGACCGGGCCCGGCTGCACTGGCTGGAACACCCGGCGCTGCACACCGTGGAGCTGCGGCTCGCCGGCGACCTGGCGGCCCTGGTGGGCACGCGGCGACGCCCGCCCGCACCGCCCTCCGCGTGAACGCCCACCGCGGCCGGACGCGCCTATCGGCGGGACCGGCTCGATCGACTCCCGGTCGTCGTCGGTGAGTTTCCCGCGAGCCCTCCCCGACGTCTGCCGGCTGCCCCGGGGTCACCGGGTCAGGAGCAGGCCGACGCCGATCAGCAGGGCGGTACAGGCCAGGGCCGCGACGACCAGGACGGTGCGCTTGCCCGCACCGCGGAGGCGGAGCGCGAGGGCCGGCGGGCCGATCGGAGGAGTCTTGTTGTCCACTTCTGTCTCCCTGCTGATCCGGGTGATCTCGGCTTGGGCGAATTCGGCTGTTCAGGAGGCCTCTTGTCGCAAGGCATCCCGCAGTCGCAGTAGTTCGCGTCGGCGGCGCCGCGCCCGTACCAGGGCGAGCGTCGCGGCGGCGGTGAAGACGACCCCGCCCGCGGCGGTGGCCACCAGGTCGGCGGTACTACCCCGGACTGCGGCCAGCGCCGCCCCGGCCAGGGCGGTCACCACGGTCGCCGCCAGTGCGATCCGGGCGGACAGCACCCGGTCCCGGGCGAACAGCGGCCGACGCCTGCTCAGTACCCAGCCTGCGAAGACGGCCCAGGCCAGCCCGATGGCGATCAGTCCGGCGAAGGCGGCCCGGGTGCGCGTCGGCAGGGCATTCGGCTCGGTGGCCCACAGCACCGCGATCACGGCCGCGCCGCATCCCCCGGCCAGGCCCACTGCCACATGGCGCAGCCGGGACCGCAGTGACACCTCCGTGGCCAGTGCGCGCGCCAGCTGCTCGGGCACGGCCCCCTGCGCCGCGCGGTCCTGCTCGCTCATGCCTCGTACCCCTTCTCGGCAAGGTGGTTGCGCAGCATGCGCCGGGCGCGGTGCAGCCTGCTCTTGACCGTGCCGGCCGGTACGCCCAGCACCTCCGCGCAGGAAGCCAGTGGCAGGTCCTCCAGGTGGAAGAGGATCAGCACCTCGCGCTCCGAGGGCGGCAGAGCAGCCAGACCTGCCTCGATCTGCATGGTGGTGAGCACGCCGCTGAGCTCGTCGTCGGCGACGACAGTCGTGGCGTCCTCCATGGCCGTCTCCGGAGTCTTGTACGTCTGACGCAGATGGTCAGTGACGGTGCGCCGGGCGATGGTGAACAGCCAGGGCGCGAACCGCTCCGGCTGCCGCAGCCGCGGCAGGCCGCGCACCACGGCGACCCACGCCTCCTGAGCAAGATCGTCCGCGAGGTGCGGCGAACCGACCATGCCCCGGACATAGCGCCGCAGCGCGGGGTGCCACACGGCCACCAGTTCGCGGAACGCCTCCCGCTCCCCCAGCTGGCAGCGCACCACCAGCAGCCCGTCGTCGCCCACCACACCTCCCTGCTCCGCACCGTCCGTCGCACAGACAGTCGGCATTCCCGGCGGAAAGGTTCACGGAATCCCGAGCATCCGGTCGAGCGACCGGGCGTAAAAGGAATCGCACCCCTTGATCACGGTTTCGGACGGGCCCTGGCTCGCTTTCGGTGGCGCGTGCACGCTGTGCAACGCCCGACGCCCGGTCGGGGGTCGGGGAAGTGGCCCGAGCATGACCGGGACCGATGTGCGGCAGGACGGCAATCGCGGATGCCCATGGGCTCAAGAAAGTGCGACGGTTATCCGGAAACCGTCGCACTTTCCGAACCAGCACTCCCGGCAGCGGCCGGATCACGCCGCAAGGAGTTCCTCGAACGGATTCACTCGGCCGCGGATTCGCCGGACGCGGGGTCGGTCCTCGGGGCAGGGGCACCCGCCCGGTGGGACGGGCGGGCATGGGGCCCCGGGGCCCGGGCGGGCGTGGCGTCCGCTGTCAACGTGACCGGTGTCAAACTCCGGTGGCGGCGGATCGCGCCGGGCCTGGGGTAGGAAGGACTTGTCCTGCCCTCCAGCCCTCCAGCCCTCCAGCCCTCGAGGAGTCGCCGCGTGTCCTCCCTGTTCCCGGCCCTGACGGACGATCCGGGCGAGCGGGTCGCCCTGCGGTTCGGTGCCCGGTCCCTGACGTATGCGCAGCTCGCGGCGGCGGCCGGGGCCGTCGGTGAGCGGGTGCGCGGGAAGGGGCGGGTCGCGGTGTGGGCCACGCCCTCGCGGGAGACGGCCGTCGCGGTGGTGGGCGTACTGCTCGCCGGGGCCGCCGCCGTGCCGCTCAACCCGAGGTCGGGCGGGAAGGAGCTGGAGCACATCCTGTCCGACAGCGCGCCCGGGCTCGTCCTGGCCGCGCCGGGCGAGGAGCTTCCCGCGCCGCTGCGGAGGCTGCCGCGGATCGACGTCGACCCCCGCGAGGAGGGGACCCGGCCCGACGACCGGCGGGTGGACCCCGCCGCTCCCGCCCTCGTCGTCTACACCTCCGGTACGACCGGCCCGCCCAAGGGCGCCGTGATCCCCCGCCGGGCGATCGCCGCGACCCTGGACGCGCTGGCCGACGCCTGGCAGTGGACGGGGTCGGACGTACTCGTGCACGGGTTGCCGCTGTTCCACGTGCACGGGCTGGTGCTGGGGGTGCTGGGGCCGCTGCGTCGCGGCGGCTCGGTGCGCCACCTGGGGCGGTTCACCGTGGAGGGTGCCGCCCGGGAGCTGGGCGGCGGCGCGACCATGCTGTTCGGCGTGCCGACGATGTACCACCGGATCGCGGAGGCGCTGCCCGGCGATCCCGGGCTCGCCGAGGCGCTCGCCGGGGCCCGTCTGCTGGTGTCCGGGTCGGCCGCGCTGCCCGTGCACGACCACGAGCGGATCGCCGCCGCGACCGGCCGGCGCGTCGTCGAGCGGTACGGGATGACGGAGACGCTGATGAACACCAGCGTCCGCGCCGACGGGGAGGCCCGCGCCGGGACGGTGGGGGTGCCGCTGCCGGGGGTGGAGCTGCGGCTCGTCGAGGAGGACGGCACGCCGCTCGCCTCCGTCGGGGCCGAGGCGGTCGGGGAGATCCAGGTGCGCGGGCCGAACCTGTTCACCGAGTACCTGAACCGGCCGGACGCCACCGCTGCCGCGTTCACCCCGGACGGCTGGTTCCGCACGGGCGACATGGCGGTGCGGGAGGCCGACGGGTACGTGCGCATCGTCGGGCGCAAGGCCACCGACCTGATCAAGAGCGGCGGTTACAAGATCGGGGCGGGCGAGATCGAGAACGCGCTCCTGGAGCATCCGGGGGTGCGCGAGGCGGCTGTCACCGGGGAACCGGACGCGGACCTCGGCGAGCGGATCGTGGCGTGGATCGTCGCCGCCGACCCGCAGTCGCCGCCCGATGCGGAGGTGCTGGCCGGGCACGTCGCCGGTCGTCTCGCCCCGCACAAGCGGCCGCGTGCCGTCCGCTACGTCGAGGCGCTGCCCCGCAACGACATGGGGAAGATCATGAAGCGGGCGCTGGGCCGTGGCTGAGCGGCTCACCGCGCGCCGGTTCCTCGCCCTCGTCGCGGACGACTTCACCGAACTCCCCCACCCGGCGGGGCGGTCCGCTCCGGACGGGCCGCTGGCCTGGGACGGCTACGACGCCGCCCGCGCCCGCGCGGCACGCCGCACCGGGGAGGACGAGTCGGTGGTGTGCGGCACGGGCAGCGTCGGCGGCACCCGCGCGGTCCTGGTCGCCTTCGAGTTCGGTTTCCTCGGCGGCTCCCTGGGCGAGCGCGCCGGCGACCGGCTGGAGGCGGCGTACGCCGAGGCCCGGGCGCGGCGGCTGCCGGTGGTGCCGCTGGTCGCCACCGGCGGCAGCCGGATGCAGGAGGGCATGGTGGCACTGACCCAACTGCAGCGGGTGGCACGGCAGTCGGAACTCACCCGGCAGGCCGGACTGCCGCAGATCGCGGTGGTGGGGGACCCGGCGACGGGCGGCGGCTGGGCGACGCTCGGCGCGGGCGCCGACGTGATCCTCGCGCTGCCGGGCGCCCAGGTCGCTTTCGCCGGCTCGCGGGTGCGGCCGCCGGACGCCGATCCGGCCGCCTACACCGCCGAGGCGCAGGTGGCGGCGGGCGCGGCGGACGCGGTCGTGCCGGCGGACCGGCTGCGGGAGGTGCTCGGGCTGTGGCTGCGGCTGCTCGGCCGGCCCTCCGCGGAGCCCGCACCGGTCCCGGCGGCCCTCGGTGCCGCGGACCTGCCGGCTTCCGGGTGGGAGGCGGTGCGGCGCGCCAGGTCGCCGCACCGGCCCCGGGCCGCCGCCTACCTGGACGCCTACTTCACCCGCCGGGTGGCGATCAGCGGCGACCGGTGCGGCGGCACCGACGCGGGCGTGCTGTGCGGTTTCGGCGAGCACGCGGGGCGGACGGTGGCGTACGCGGCGCAGGCCGGAACGGCGACCCGGCCTGCCGGGTACCGGACCGCGGCGCGGTTGGTGCGGATGGCGGGGCGGCTCGGTGTGCCGGTGCTGACGCTGGTGGACACGCCGGGCGCGGCGAACGACGCGGAGGCGGAGCGGCAGGGGGCGGGGGCGGCGATCGCGGACCTGTTCGGCGCGGTCGCGGCCGCGCGTGCGCCGATCACCACGCTGGTGATCGGCGAGGGCGGCTCGGGCGGCGCGCTGGCACTGGCGGCGCCCGGCCGCACCTGGGCGACCCCGGACAGCTACTTCTCGGTGATCGCCCCGGAGTCGGCCGCGGCGATCCTCAAGCGGCCGCCGGAACAGGTGCAGGCCACGGCGGATCAACTACGGCTGCGTCCACAGGACTTGATGGAGCTGGGAGTGATCCGAACAGACGATCACCTGTTCCCGCGAACAGGTGATCGTCGCTCATGAGCCCGCATCGGGGCGGTGCGGCGGTCGATACTCGCAGTGCGCGGGTGGCGGGCTGCAGACCGTGACCGGAGCGCATGTCCCAACTACTGTTCCACTGCGAGGAGTTGCACCCCCCATGAACGTTCTCACCGACGCCCTGGCCTGCCTGATCCACCTCGTCGGCTGGCTCGTCTGACGTCCGAGCAGACACCCGGCGGCGCCGTCTCCCCGTCCCAGGGAGGCGGCGCCGCCTTCGCGGTGCACGCCGGGGCCTACCGCACCCCGACCCCCCGGACGATCTCCTGGGTGACGGTGCCGCCCCGATCGTCCCGCGCGGTGGCGCGCAGGGACACGGACGCGGCTCCGCGCGGCACGGTGAGCGTGCCGCGCCAGGCTGCCCGGCCGTCGCCGGCGAGCGCGACCGGCCGCCAGGTCGCCCCCGCGTCGTACGACACCTGCAGCGTGCCGCCGCCGAGTCGGCCGGAACCGGCGGCACCGGCCACGTACCGCGCGCGCAGGCCGACCCGGACCCGGGAGCCGGCCCGGACGTCGCCCGCGAGGTCGGTGCGGACGTCGAAGGCCAGGTTGATCAGCGGCAGAGTCGTCCAGTGGTCGTCCGGGGTGGCCGCGGAACGCACGGTCCACTCGGCGTGGCCGCGTTCCGCGCGCGCCCAGCGGCCGGGGTCGAGCGCGGTGTCGGTGACCACCTCGTAGGTGTGCTCGTCGGCGGGCGCGTCCCACACGTACCCGGTGGATCCGGTGCTCCGGTCGACCTGTTCGCCGTCCAGGTAGACGGAGGTGGTCTGGGTCATTCCGCTGCTCTCGCTCCACGAGTCGCCGAAGCCGGTGTGGTCCGGCCCGGAGTCGCCCCAGCCGGGCGTGTTGAACCGGATCACGTTGCCGGAACGCTGCTGCCCCCAGCCCAGTCCGGTGCCCAGCCACGGGTGCCACACGGGCCGGAACCAGTTCAGCTCGGTGTGCGAGCCGCCGCGGTAGGAGACGAGTCCGCCGCGTTCCTCGAGCGCCCCGTCGGCCGCGGTGACCGACTCGTGCCACAGCTGGCCGGGGCCGGTGGAGACGTAGTCGGTGCGCTCGGCGGGGTAGGAGGTCCGCTCCGGGAAGCCCAGGCCCAGCGGGAAGGCGTCGGTGAGCGAGTAGCGGAACTCGGTGCCGCCGACGGGCTGCGCGGCGTGGAACCGCACGTGGAGCGAGGCGAGTTCGCGGTGGCGGGGCGCGTACGTCAGGTCGGTGTCGGGTATCGCGCCCCGGTGCCCCTGCGACAGGTCGTACACGTACGGCGTGTCGGGGGTGCCGGTCATGTCGACGCGGCCGGCGGCGCGCAGCCGTCCGGCGTCCGCCGCGTCGAGGGTGGCGATGGGGAAGGGCCGGTCGGAGCCGTCGGCCGCGCCCCACCAGGCGTTCAGCCGGCCGGGCGCGTCGTCGGTGACGAACAGCGCGGCGGCGCCCGCGTCCTGGGCGGCCCGGGCCAGTGCGACCGGATCGGTGCCGTCGGCGAGCCGGGCCAGTACCGCCTTGCCCGTGACACCGGTGACCGGGCCGTCGCCCACGTCGACCAGCGGCAGCCTGCGGCGCCCGTCGGGGAGGGTGCCGCCGGACTGGGCGAGGGCGTCGTGCACGCCCTTGACCTCCAGCAGCGGCTTGCCGAGCCGCCACACGGTCCGGTACTCGAAACCGCCCCGGGTGACCGGGCGGGTGGGCGCGGCGAAGACGCTGTCGTAGGCCGCCGGCACCTGGACCGCCTCGAACAGGTCGGCGCCGTTCGCCTTGCGGTCGTACTCCATGACCAGCTGCCGGGTCTCGGTGCGCCGGTGCACGTCGGCGCTGATCTCGCGCAGCTCGCGGCCGTCGAGGGTGACCTCCCGGTCGCGGTCCAGGACGACCTCGGGGGCGGCGAGGAAGCCCAGGCCGAGCGAGTCGGCGCCGTGGCTGCCGCGAACGTCGAGGAAGGTCGCCAGGCTGTACGTGCCCGGCTTCAGCCGCAGCGTCAGCGTGCCGGAGTCGCCGACGTCTGCGGGGACGGGGTAGGTGCCGTCGGCGAGCCGCTGCACGGTCAGGCCGGCGGCCGCGGGTGCGCCGTCGCGGTCCTTGACGTGGACGGTGAGGTCGTACCGTTCGTCCTCCTTGACCAGGCCGAAGGCGGTGTGCGCGACGGGTGCGCCGGTGGCGTCGACGGCGGTGATCCGGCCGCTGGTCTCGCCGACCGGCGCCCCGGACGCGTCGCCGGTGACGGTGGTGGAGGCGGTGCCGTGCGCGGGGACGGTGAGGGCGGTGTCGGCGAGAGTGGCGACGCCGTCGGGGGCGCCGGTCACGCCGAGTGCCAGGTGGGCGTCGGTGTCGCCGGTGTTGGTGTAGGTGAGGGTGCGGGTGACGGGCCGGTCGGTGCTGTACGGCCAGCGGTGGAAGCCGAGGTCGGCACTGCCGGTGGCGGTGATCCGCGCCCCGGCGGCCGCGGGCACGCTGACCCGGCCCGCACCCAGCAGGTAGGGGGACGCGTCGAGTTGCTTCGCGGTGGACATCAGCGCGTCCTTGAGCTGCGCGCCGGTCCAGTCGGGGTGCTCCTGGGCGAGCAGCGCGGCCACGCCCGCGACATGCGGAGTGGCCATCGAGGTGCCGCTCATCGAGGTGTAGTAGCCGCTCCCGGGGGTGAGCTGGGAGCGGGCCGCGAGGATGTCGACGCCGGGGGCGGCGAGGTCCGGCTTGAGCGCGTTGTCGCCGTGGCGGGGGCCCGCGCTGGTGAACCAGGCGGCCCGGTCGGCGGAGTCCACCGCGCCGACGGTGAGGGCCGCGTCGGCGGCGCCGGGCGAGCCGATGGAGGAGGGGGCGCCGGTGTTGCCGGCGGCGACGACGAACAGCGCGCCGGTCTCGGCGGAGAGGCTGTTCACGGCCTGCGCCATGGGGTCGGTGCCGTCGCTGGGCTCGGTCGAGCCCAGGCTCATGGAGATCACCCTGGCGTGGACGTCCCGGGCGGCCCATTCCATCCCGGCGATGATCTGCGACTCGCTTCCGGAGCCGCTGTCGTCGAGCACCTTGCCGACCGCCAGCGCGGCCCCGGGCGCCACGCCCTTCTCCCTCCCGCCGGAGGCCGCGCCGCTGCCGCCGACGGTGGAGGTGACGTGGGTGCCGTGCCCGTCGCGGTCGGCGACCTCCTGGCCGGCCACGAAGGACCGGCTGGCGGTGACCCGGCCGACCAGGTCGGGGTGGGTGAGGTCGGCGCCGGTGTCGAGGACGGCGACGGTGACGCCCTTGCCGGTGAGGCCGGCGTCCCAGGCCGCGGACGTGCCGATCTGGGCGTTGCTGGCCGCCATGTCGGCGTGCACGCGCCCGTCGAGCCACACCTTGCCGACGTCCTTCCGCCGGGTCACCGACCGCCAGAAGTCGCGTCCCTTCTCCGCGTTCAGGGCGGCCCCGCGCACACTGGGCAGCGTCCGCGTCCGCTCGGCGTCGGGCAGGGCGGTGGCCCGTACGCCCTCGTCGTAGGTGACGATCAGCGGCAGCGTGCCCGTCGCGCGGTCGGCCAGCCCCTCCCGTAACAGCTCGCTGACGTCGAACAGCCGCCGGTCGAGTCGCCCGGCCCGCAGCAGCGGCAGCGCCTCGTCCGGTACGACGGTGAGGTCGCCGTCGACCGTCCGGGTGCGCACCGCGCCGGTGGCCCCCTCGGGTCGCTCCACCGCGACGGTCCGCCTGCCGCCGCCCAGGTCGGTGACGGTCACCTCGTCGCCGGTGACGAGGGTGACGGTGCGGGTGGCGGACGGGGCGGCGGGCGCCCCGCCGCCCGCCCGGGCGGCTCCGGTCGCGGCCCGCGCGCCGGCGGCGGGCAGCAGGGCGAGCACGAGCCCGGCCGACAGAAGGGTCGCTCCGCGTCTGACTGGTCCTCTGGTCATCCACGCCTCTCTTCGTCGAGTGCTGCGAAGAGTGTCGGGGCCCTTGTGTTGCAGGGGAGTTGACTTGAGGCGGCGGAAACGTGCCTTGGCGGGTTCCCGCCGACCCCCGGCGCGGGGCGGCAGGCCGGACACGGGCGGCGCCACGAGGAGGACGACCCGAGGAGCGGGGTGCGGGTGGGGGGGCGGGCGCGAGTGGAGGCGGGCGGTGGTGTGAGCCGGTGGCGGGGCGGTGGTGCGGCGAGCCGGTGGCGGGCGGGGTGCCGTGCCGGCCGCCGCGCGCACCCATCCCGGAGCGCTCATGTGACTCCTATATCTGACATAAACGACGAAACACTCATTCAGCCGCACCCCGCCCGGCCCCCTCCAGGGGGCGGCCCCCTTCCGGCGCCCGCAGGATCGTAGGAGGCCCGCCATCCGGCGGCCCCCACGGTCTGTGCTCTTCTCGGGAGGCAACGCCAGCCATGACCGCCAGTCTGGAGCAGCTGCACCGCTGTCACTTCGCCGTCGACCTGGGCGCGGCGCGGACCCGGGTCTACGTCAAGGGGGCCGGGCTCGTCGTGGACCAGCCGTCCGCCGCCGCCGTGAACACCCGAACCGGCGCCCTGATCGCGGTCGGCGACTTCGCGGAGAAGATGACCGGGCGCACCCCGCACTACATCCGCGTGGTCCGCCCGGTGTCCGGCGGCACGGTCGTCGACATCGAGATGGCGCAGCGCATGCTGCGCCATCTGATCGGCGACCGGGTCCGGCGCCAACTGCGGCGCAAGCCGCGGCTGCGGGCCGCGGCCTGCACTCCGCACGACGCCGATCCACTGGCCCAGCGCGCCGCGATCGAGACCCTGGTCGGGCTCGGCGCGCGGCGGGTGGAACTGGTCGACACGCTGATCGCCGCGGCGGTCGGCTGCGGTCTGCCCGTGGAGCAGCCCGAGGCCACCATGATCATGGTGTGCGGGGCGGCCGCCACCCAGGTGGCGGTCCTCTCCCTGGGCTCGATCGTCACCGCTCAGCGCATCGCGGTCGGCGGGGAGGCCGTGGACCACGCGATCGTGCAGCTCCTGCGGCACGATCACGAACTGATTCTGCCGAGCCAGTCCGTGCGGCCGCTCCAGCTCGCCCTGTCCGGCAACGGGCTGACCCCGCAGGGGCCGTCGACCACCGAGATCCACGGCCGGGACGTCGCGACCGGGCTGGCCCGCTCGGTACGGGTCGACACCGCCACCGTCCGCGACGCCATCCAGACGCCGCTGACCGCCGTGCTCGACGGCATCGGCAAGGTGCTCCGGGACTGCCCGCCCGACCTGGTCGCCGACCTCGCGGACCGCGGTATCACGATGGTCGGCGGCAGTGCGCTGCTCCCCGGGTTCGACCACATGCTGCGGGAGGCCACCGGCATGCCGGTGCACATCGCCGACCGGCCCGACGTGTGCGCCGTACAGGGGCTGGGCGCCATGCTCGAGGGCCGGATCGAACCGCTCATCCTGAACCCGCTCGCCTCCTGACCCGACCTCCCGGCCCCCGGCCACCCCTCCCCGCCCGACCACCGGCCCGGCCCCGCCCGACCACCGGCCCGGCCCCGCCCGACCACCGGCCCGGCCCCACCGGGCCACCGGCCCGCCCGACCACCACCGCCACCACCGCCGACCCCGCGGTCCCAACCGCCGGGCGCGGCCGGCACCGCGCTGCCGCGGCTGCGACCGCTCGCCCGTCGGGCGGGGCGGTGGGACCGGCGCGGGCGCGGACCCCGACTGCGGCCGACCGACCGCTCCCGGCGCGGAAGCGGATACGGGCGGGGTACGTGCTCCGCAGAACCGCCTCGGGCGTCCCGGACGTCCGTCGCTATGCTGACCCTCCTTGGCCGATCGGCGGTACGTGACCCGGACCGGGCCGCAGGGGGGGCGGCGTCCAGGGGTCGATCACGTGCTCGGGGAGGAGTCCCGTATGGCCGGACTCGCGGGGTGGAACAGGCGGCTGACCCGGCCGTCGCGCAGGGAGAGCGGCCGCGGACCGGAGAGCCCGTGGCGGCGCTGCCGGCGCATCGCCGAGGAACTCCCACTGCCGAGCCCGTTCGACGCGGCGGTCTTCGTCGGGGAGCTGGCCCGCCGGCGCGGCCGGCCCATCGAACTGCTGCCGGTGGCGGGGCGGGTCGCCGTGCCCTGCGGGCTGCTGATCACCACGGCGGAAGCCGACTACATCGTGTACGACGCCGACACCACGGAGCTGCACCGGCAGCACATCCTGCTCCACGAGGCGGCCCATCTGCTATGCGGTCACCACGAGTCGGACGGCCCGTCCGCGGGCGCGGCCGCGCTGGTCCGCGAGGTGCCGCCGGCCCTGGTGCGACGGGTGCTGGGCCGCACCGTGTACTCGGACCCGCAGGAACAGGAGGCCGAACTGCTGGCCTCGTTCATCCTGCACCGGGCCGGGCGGGAGGACGCCCGCAGAAGGCGCCGAAGACGCGGCGACGCCCTGAGCGGACGGCAGGCACGTCTGGGCTGGCTGGTGGGTGCCCCGCACCAGGACGGTGCGGCGGACGGCGGCGCGGACACCGACGATGCATAGCCGGGCGGCGTTCGTACCGGCCCTGCTGGCCCTGTCGGTGGCCGGGTACGAGTGGCGGCTGACCCGGGGCAACCGTGCCGTGCCCGGCCTGCTGAACCTCCTCGTCTTCGGACTGTGCATGGGCGCCGCGATGGCGGTGCCCGCCCCGTCCGAACTGGCCCTCTCCCCCGGCGGGGCGGGCGTGCTGCCCGGTCTGGCCTACGTCCTGAGCCGGGGACTGCGCATCGCCGCCGTGTTCTCCCTGACCACCGCGGCGCTGTCGCTCGGACGGCGGCCGCGCGGGGCGGCGGAGCCCCGCGTCGCGGGCCCCGGGGGCCGGGTGGCGCTCGGCACCTTCCTGCTCTGCGCGGGCCTGTTCGCGCTGGCCGGCCCGCACTGTACGGGCGAGTTGCTCGTCGTGCGGGGATGGCGGGGGCGCGCGGCCCTCGCCTCGGGCGATGTCCTCTACACCGCCTACCTCCTGTGGTGCCTGACGGTGTTCATCCGGCTGATCGCCCACCACAGCAGCCGGATCGGCCCGGGGCCGGTCCGCACCGGGCTCCGGCTGATCGTGCTGAGTGCCGGCGTCGGGATGCTCTGGGCGCTGTGGAGCAC
Source organism: Streptomyces sp. MS06 (assembly GCF_047200655.1). Lineage (NCBI taxonomy): Bacteria > Bacillati > Actinomycetota > Actinomycetes > Kitasatosporales > Streptomycetaceae > Streptomyces > Streptomyces sp. MS06. The sequence goes on along the minus strand of NZ_JBJZOJ010000037.1, from coordinate 27,831 downwards.
GGAGGACACCGCCCGCGTTCTCCTGACGGGGCATCAGGATCTGGACGAGGACCTGGTCTCCGTGGTGCTCGGCAGCTGCTGCCTGGCTCTGGGCGCGCTCGGCGCCACCGCGACCGCCTGGTGGGCACCGGCGGCCGGACCCGCGGGCTGGCTGCGCACCCGGCGCACGCACCGTGCGCTGCGGCCGTTGTGGTCGGCCCTGTGCACGGCCGCTCCGCAGGTCCGCCTGTCCCCCTCGGTGGCGACCGGCGGGGACGGGATTGGGCCGCGGGCCGAGCGGGTCCCGTCGGGCGGGTCCCGGTTCGCCCTGTACCGCACGGTGATCGAGATACGCGACGGCTGCCTGGCGATGCGTCCCCACGTCCATCCGCAGGTGCCGTCCTGGGTGGCGGAGCACACCGACGACGCGGCGGTCCGCGACGCCGCGGTTCTGGCGGTGGCCCTCGACTCGGCCGCGGCAGGCGGGCGGGGCGGGCCGGGACCGCGGCCGAACGACGGGCGGGCGACGGAGGCCGAGGTGTCCCTCGGGGTGGGCGGATCGCTGGACGCGGAGGCCGCCTGGCTGGCCAGGGTGAGCCGGGCCTTCCTCACCTCGCCGGTGGTGGCCCGGTGCCGGGAGCGGGCGCGCGCCGAGCGCGAGGGGCGCGACACGGACGGCCGCCCCGGGACCGGCACGGACGGCTGACCCGGGACCGGCAGGACGGCTGACCCGGGGCCCGGGGCGGGCCTGGTCCGGGACGTTGCGGCCGGCCGACCTCCCTCGCCCCACCGGGGCGGTGCCGGGCCCACCGGCTGCCTCAGTGCGGCAGGGCCCCCTCCGTGCAGCGCAGCACGCCGTTCAGCGTGATCGGCTTCTTCCCGTTGGCACTCGGCAGTTGCACGGCGGAGAGCACGATCTGCTTTCCGTCGAGGCGCACCGGCAGCTTCCGCTCCGCGGTGGTGGCCCCCCAGTTGTCGAGGTCTCCCTTGGTTCCCTTGTCGATGGAGAGGAGTACGGAGCCGTCCTCGCCGGAGAGGGTGATCGTCAGGGTGTCCCGGTCCCCGTTCCGCTCCCGCTGGCCGACCGCGATGACGCCGTGCTCCCCGGCCGGCGTGCACAGGACCTGGCCGAGCTTCATCTTCTCCTGGAGTCCACCGGTGATGCTCAAGGTGTTGGCCGCGGTGCCCTGCGGGTCCGCGGTGCCGCCGGCGGCCACGTCCCCGGTGTCCGTTCGACCGGAGGTGCAGTCGAGGTGTCCGTCGAGCGTGAACTGCGCCTCCTCGCCCGAGGTGGCGTCGAGCATCTTCAGCTTCAGTCCGCCGAGGTCCAGGGAGGTGCCGCCACTGGTCCGGGCCGCCGTGGCGGCGTTGCCCGACTCCGACGCCCCGAACGCGGCCATCCAGTTCCGGCCCTGGTCCGTGGTGAAGGAGAGCTGGTCGTACTTCCCGTCCTTGACGACGACGGAGAGGGTGGCCTTCTTGTCGTCGGCGTCGGACGCCAGGACGGAGAAGTTGCCCTGCTGCCCGTAACTGGAGCAGTCGACACGGGTGTACGAGCCGGTGCCGGACCCCGACGGGCCGGTGTACGAGACCGTGCCGGCGGGGCCGCTCGACGACGGCCGGGCCGAGGCCTGATCCTGCTGCCCGCCGGCGGACGCGGCGCCCGAAGGGGTGTTGTGGGGGGCCGCGTCGGACGTGTCGTGGGATCCGCCGCAGCCCGCCAGCGCGAGCAGCAGGCACGCGGCGGCCGCTCCGGCGGCGGGGCCTCCGGACGAGCGGCCCGGGCCGCGGCGGCCGGGAGCAGTGGGCGAGGGCGGCAAGAACGAAACCATCGGGACGGTCCCCCCGTCGTTGACATCACGGCATCGACCCGACTTGGGACGGCGGCAACCGAATTCAGCCGAGTCGGCGTGTCCTCAGCCTGTGGCCGAAACCCCATCGTGTCAACTAGGGTAAATCTCGTTGCATTTCACATCCATACTGGCTGACTCGAGTCGGAGCAGGAAGACATGCCTGAGACGGACGGCGGCGCGGCGGCACTCGCCGAGAAGATCGAGACGCTGTTCCGCGTCGTCCGCCGCCCCGACCGCACGCCCTACAGCAACGAGGAAGTCGCCAGGGCGTGCCGCGAGGCGACCGGCGAGAGCTTTTCCGCGACCTATCTGTGGCAATTGCGCACCGGCCGCCGGGACAACCCGACCAAGCGGCATCTGGAGGCCCTCGCAGGGTTCTTCCAGGTGCCGCCGGCGTACTTCTTCGACGGCGAGGAGGCCGCCGCGGTCGGTCGGGAGCTGGAGGTCCTGGGCGCACTGCGGGACGCGGGGGTGCAGCGGGTGGCACTGCGGGCGGTGGGCCTGTCACCGGAGGGACTCGACACGGTCAGCGAGCTGATCGACGTCATCGCCCGCCGCGAGGCGGCCCGCCGCGGTGGGCCGGGCCAGGACGAACAGAACACCAGAGCGTGAACGAGGGGACGTGGGGGCCGGCGTGAGCACCGGAGAGATCTACTTCAGCAACAACTACAACGACAGATGCGAGCAGTACGGTTCGGGGGCGGGCTTCCAGTTCGACTTCTACTGCTCCCGGTGCCGTGACACCTGGCGCTCGCCGTTCGTGCCGTACAGCCGGGGCCGGATGGCGGGCTGGGTCGGCAAACTGTCCGGTTTCGCCTACGGGCTGCTCGGCCGCGGCAGCTACGGCGCCTCGCGGGCCGCGGACGGCCTGGCCGAGGCCGGCTGGGGACCGGCCCGGGACGACGCCTTCCGGCAGGCCATATCCGCCGCGCAGTCGCACTTCAACCGCTGCCCGCGGTGCACCGACTACGTCTGCGGCCGGTGCTGGAACGCCGGCCAGGGCATGTGCCTGCAGTGCCTGCCGGACACGGCGGCCGAGGCGGCGGCCGCGGCGCAGCGGGGCCTCAACGACGCGGTGTCCGACCGCTCCTACACCGCCGGACAGCAGAACGGCCAGCACTTCGACGTGAACACCGCACGGCAGCTGGTCTGCCCGCAGTGCTCCACGGAGACCCGCGGCGCCGCCTACTGTCCCGGCTGCGGCTTCCACCTGGCCCAGCCCGACCCCTGCTCCTCCTGCCGGACGCCCGTTCCCCAGGGCGCCGCCTTCTGCCCCTCCTGCGGCACCCGCAGGTAGCGCCGCAGACCGCGGGCGCGCGACCCGGCCGCGCCTCCCGGGTCGCGGGTGGCGGAAGAGGGCCGTGCCCGGAGGAGCAAGGAGGACCGGGCCGCCACCGGAGACGGAGACGGCCGCCGCCAGAGACGGAGACGGCCGCCGCCCGGAACGGAGACGGCCGCCGCCGGACGCTCTCGGCGTCCGGCGGCGGCCGGGCTCACCCCGTGGGGCCGGGCTGCCGGGTCAGCGCGACCCGGCAGCCGCCGTCACTCAGGCGGACGGCGTGGAACGGCGCTTGCGCAGGAAGAAGACCAGGCCGCCGCCGGCCACCACCAGGAGTGCCGCCACACCGGCGATCACCGGGGTGGCGCTGCTGCTACCGGTCTCGGCGAGGTCGCCGCCGGTGGTGGAACCCGTGGTCGAACCGGAGGTCGACGGGGTGCTCGCCGAGGGGGTGGGCGTCGGGGTGGCGGAGGGGCCGCCGCTGCCGCCCGAGGTCTTGCAGTCCAGGACGCCGTGGGTCTCCCAGGGGCCGTAGCCGCCCACACCCGCGATCTTGATGTCGTACGACTCGTCCTCGCCGACCTTGACCAGCACGGTCTCGGACTTGCCGGGCTGGACGGTGTGCTTCTCACCGTTCAGGGTGAAGGTGAAGTCCTGGTCGCCCTTGTTGGTGGCGGTGACCTGGACACCGCCCGCGGCGCAGTCCTTCTCGAAGGTCACGGCCGGGATCGGGCCCTTGACCTCCTTGGGCGCCCAGGCACCGGTGGCGGTGGCGGTCACCGGCACGTCGGTGCTGCTCGCCAGGATCAGGGTCTGGCTCTTGTGGTCGATGGGCGCGAAGACCCGGCCGACCTCGATGCGGGTGGTGGTCGAGGCGGTGAGGGTGCCCTGCCCCTTGTCCGCGTCGGACGGCACCTTGAAGAACAGCTTGTCGCCGTTCTTGGCGGTGGTGGCGGCCTTGCCGTCACCGTCGACGACGGTGACTCCGGCGGCCTTCGCCTTGTCGTCCAGGCTCAGCGAGACCTTGTCGGCACTGGTGTCGACGGTGACCGGGCCCACGGAGTCCCCGCTGTTGCCGGAGACGCTGTCCGGGTTGAGCTCCAGCGACGGGCGGGGCTCCTCGGTGGAGCCGTTCTTCTCGGCCTGCTCCTCCAGCCACTTGGTGACCTTGTCGGCGTCGTCGTCCTCCGGGTGCGCGTTGACCCCGTCGGAGAAGTGCCAGATGGCGGCCTGGGTGGCGGCGGCAGCGGTGTCCTCGTCGAGTTCGGCGCCGACCTTGGCACCGAGCGCGCCCGGCTGCACCACCGGGTAGGCGTGCTGGAGGATCCAGCGGATCTTCCCCAGCCGCTCCTTCTTGTCCGACAGCACCGAGTGGTCCCAGTCCGTCTCGCTGTACTTCGTACCGTTGGACGTCGGGTTGTGGATGTCGATGCAGTACGTCTCGAGGTTGCCGTCCTTGAGCTTCAGCCGGATGGTGCCCCCGGTGAGCTTCTCCTCGACACCGCCCGAACCGTCGACGATGTCGACGGCGTCGCCGTGGATGATCTCCCCCAGAACGGCGACGTTGTCCTGACCCCCGTCATCGGCCGCCGCGGTTCCGGCGAAGGCCAGACTTCCGGCACAGGCCAGGGACGACGCGAGCATGACAGCAGGGACGGACGGTATGGACCGGCCGCGAACACGGAACATAGATATGTGTCTCCTCCCGGCGGCCGCGCAGCAGGGCACACCGCCGACATGCCACGCCCCCAGAACGCGGCCCGAGTTGGTCGCCGCCCATCCTAGGGACACCGGAGTCCCGGCATACTACCGGGACGGAATGAGCTGACCGGTTCTGCATGGCACGGAAGGCTCAAAGGGACTGCTGCCGACGAAAGTTGCCGGTCATTCGGGTGGGACGGCGGAGGTGCCGCCACCAGGCCCGGCCGGGAATCGCCCGGGACCGGCTCCCCGGCCGCGCGGACGACTCCCACCCGTCATACCTTCGGAGCCCGCGAACTGTGCGCCTTCCGCCACCTGTTCGGCTTCCGCCACCTGTTCGGCTTCCGCTGGCTGCTCGGCTTCCGCTGGCTGCTCGGCTTCCGCTGGCTGCTCGGGCTCCGGGGCTCACGCCCCGGAGCCCGGCCGGGCCGGGACCGCGGCGTCCCCTCAGTAGTGGCGACCCGATCGGGTCGGCTTCGCCGTCGCCGTGCCGGCAGAGGCGGAAGCGGAATCGGAAGCGGACGGAGAGGCAGAGCCGGAGGCGGAGACGGGCGGGGAAGCGGCGCCGGAGGCGGAGGCGCTCGACGAGGCCGACGGTGAGGGAGCGTCACCCGTGGGGCGGGCGGAAGCGCCCGGCGGAACCGTCGCGGAGGCGCTGCCCGCGGGATCGGGGGACGGCCGCGTCCGGCCGAGCGGTGCCAGCACCGCATCGGTGACCAGGCCGTCGTCGTTCCTCGTCAGGGCGACCGGATCGGGAACGTGGAGGAGCCTGTCGCAACCGAGGTCGGTGAAGGTCCCGTTGGCGCGTGCGGCGAGGAACCCGAACAGGTTCGGCGCGGTCGCCGGGTCGGGTGAGGGCGCGTCCTCGAAGATCGCCTTGTCCTTGAAGACCCGCCTGATCCCGGCCGGGTCCCCGAAGAGGGTGCTGCAGTAGGCGGCACCGTCGCCGTCGTCGGCGGCGCCCAGCGCGGGCATGTCGACCCCCGCCCGGTAGGCGTCGGTCTTCCTCTTGCTGGCGTGGTCGTTGACGCGGGTCATCGGGTCGTTCTGCGGGATCAGCGCGATCGGGGCCTTCTGGTTGGCCGCGGCGGACAGTTCGTCCAGCGCCAGTGCGGAGGTGGCCCTGCCGTCGCTGGACTGGTTCGGCGCGGTGAACGGCTCGCAGCCCAGGGCCGGATCCATGAACTGGGTGAGCAGCAGGTTGTCACTGCCGTTGGCGAGGTCCCTGGGGGTGTTCGCCTTCGCCGACCTGACCCGGCCGTCGTGGCGGTGGTGGCGGTCGCCGCGGTTGTGGAGGTGCCCGGTCCGGCCGATCGCTCTGCGGCTCGCGGCGTTGTCGTGGGCGATCCGGCCCCGGCCGTCGGCGAGGTAGCGGGTGACCACGTTGTCGCTGCCGTCCTGGTCGACCACGGAGAAGTCCCTGGTCGTCGGGCAGGGCAGGCCGTCCTTGGCGGTTCCGAGCGCGGGGATCTCGAGCTGCTTGTCGGCTATCCGGTCATCGGCCGCCTTGAAGAAGGCCGGCGCGTTGCAGTAGGCGAACTGGCCGAACAGGGAGCCTCGTACGCCGTTGACGCACTTGCCCTGCGCCAGGCTGTTCGAGCGGCCCTTCGATCGCAGGGTGAGAGTTGCGCTGTTGAAACCGAACCAGATACCGACCGTCGAGCCCTTCGGCACCGAGGGCCGGACAGGGCGCGCGGCCGGCCGCGTCCCCCGGTCGACCACCAGCGGGTCGTAGACGGACAGCTTGCCGTCCTTGGTGAGGATGACCGCTTCCACGAACGCCGCCTGGTCCGGATTGGCCTCGTGGCACGGACCGTTCCTCCGGTCCGTCGCGACGAGCTCGTACGGCGTGGCCAGCCCTCGGGCGGTGAGGGGATGGTCGGGGACCAGCAGTGTGCACTCCGCGTTCGGCGTGCGGGCCTGCGTCGGCCGGGCGGTGTACCTTCCGGCCGCCCGCCGATGGTGTGAGTGGCGGCTGCCCGCCGCGAACACCGATCCGGCGACCACCGCGAGGATCACCGGGCCGCCGACCAACGCGACCGACAGCTTCGACCTCCGCCAGCGCCGGGCGTGGTCCCGCCGCGACGCACGTGAGGATCGTGTCAAGTTCTTCCGGGGCACTGACCTGCTCCTTGCCTCGTCCACTGTTTTCCCCCCCGTGGCGGCGGGCCCGAGGCGGCACCGGACAACCGGCGCACGCCGCGGTACCCGCCGACGCAGTGGGGTGACGGGACCGGTCACCCCGCCGGCACGGCGGATCAGTTCTCCGCACGCGCCGGAACGCATGTCACGCGACGGTAACAGCGGGACGTTCGACCGGATGCGGCGATTCGCCAAATAGATCGAACGTCAACAGCTCGTGGACGGCAGTCCGAGGTGACGGCGCAGGGCAAACAGGACCGGGGCAGCGGAAAAGGGAACGGCAGGACCAGAACACCGGGAACAGGACGCCGGGAACAGTGCGCCGGGAACAGGACGCCGGGCGAGCCCGAAGCGGCCGCCCGGTGCCGGGCGGCCGCTTCGGGCGGTTCACCGGGTTCTCGGCCGGTGGGCCGCGAGGTGTTTGCGGGCCTCGGCGTAGGCGTCCGCGTCGATCTCACCGCTGGCGAAACGGCGGTCCAGGATCTCCTCCGGGGTCTCCCGGTTCTCCGTGGGCCCGCCGCGGCCGGCGTCCGGGCGACCGTGGGACGAGTTCTGCACCAGACGGACCAGACCCCAGACGGCGAGGCCGATCAACACGATCCACAGCAGGGGCATGAAGGCCATCCAGGCCCAGCCGCCACCGTCCCAGTACATCATTGCGGTCACCGCCTCACGAGGCTCTCTCCTTCCACTGTCCGCCCGGCCCGGGACCGGTACCAGGGCCGTTCGGTCCAGCCACCCGGCCGACCCGGCCCGCCCGTACCGCCCGCACCGTCCGCACCGGGCGGGCCGGGCAGGCCGGGGCGGGCGGGCCGGGGCGGGCGGGCCGGGGCGGGTCGGCCGGAGAGGGAGAGCGCCGACCGGCCGCCGCAGGGGCGGCGCGGGGGCGGCGCGGGGGCGGCGCGGGGGCCTGCCGGCGGCGGTCCGGGCCTCGCGCCCGCCCGTACCGGTCGACAGCGGGGCAGGCCGGGCACCGCGCGCGGGAGCGGGGACGTCCCTTGGGCGGCGCTCGGGCCCGTCAGGGGCCGGACGGTGTGAGGACGGTGCGCTCGAACGGCCCGCCGTGCGCGGCCGCGTGCCCGACGGCGTCCGTGACGGCGTCGAGGGGGAAGGTGCGGACCCGCTCGGGATCGAGCGCGAGCGCCCCTGCGGCGACGAGGCGGATCATGCCGAGGTTCGCCGAGCGCGGGTACATCCACTGTCCCCGCACGGTGACCGAGTTGCGCATGATCCACGGGTAGGGAAGGGCGAGGTCCGCACCGCCGAGCATGCCGACACCGCCCATCAGGACGACCCGGCCGTACTCGCGGACGGTCATCGCCGCGGCCCGCACCGCCGAGGCGGGTGCGGCGGGCGGGAGCAGATCGATCACCATGTCGATCGGGCCGTCGGCGGCCGCCGACATGGCCGCGCGGTCGGCCTCCTCCTCCCCGCTCAGCTCGACCGGGCGCACGCGCGGCCCGAAGCGGTCGGTGAGGAGACCGAGCGCCGCGCGGTTGCGGCCCGGCGCGATCACCCGGCCCGCCCCCATGGCCAGGGCCACGGCGACCGCCGCGCTGCCGAGGTTGCCGGTGGCACCGCTGACCAGCAGCGTCTCGCCCGCCTCGAGCCCACCCGCCAGCAGCCCGCCGTACGGGATGGTGTACACGCCGAGCGAGGCCCAGCGGGCCGGATCGGCCTCCGCTTCGGCCGGCAGCGGGAAGACGTTCTCCGTGGGCACCCGCATGCGTTCGGCGAACGCCCCGTCGTGCAGGTGGCGGGCGAGCCGTGCGCCGCCCTCGCCTCGGGAGCTCCAGCCCTGCAGCGTGATGTCGGGGGTCAGCGCGTCGTCCCGGGAGCGCACCGTCGAGTCGCACCACACCGGATCTCCGACGCGCAGCCGGGTGGCGTCCGGGCCGACCCGGACGACCCGCCCCACTCCGCCGGGCCCGGGGACGACCGGTGGTTCGAGCGGGTACTTGCGCCGACCGCTGAACACCTCTCCGGCGTACGGCGGGACGCAGGTCGCCAGGACCTCGACCACCACCTCTCCGCCGTCCGGCTCCGGGTCGGGCACCTCCCGCACGGTGAGCGGGGCACCGAACGCGGTCAGGACTGCTGCTCTCATCTGTCTGCCTCCCTGGTTCTTCCCCACCGAGGCTAGGAGCGGCAGAGGCATGCGCCAAGCGACGATCCCGCATCTCTGGTATGCGTAATACGCATGGACTTCTCCAGTACCGCTCTCCGGGTCCTGCGCCAGGTCGCCGAGTCGGGGAGCTTCACCGCGGCGGCCGCCCGGCTCGGCTACACCCAGTCGGCGATCTCCCGGCAGGCGGCTGCCCTCGAACGCGGCGCCGGCTCAGCCCTGTTCGAGCGCCGCCCGGACGGGGTTCGGCTCACCCCCGCGGGTCTGACGCTGCTGCGGCACGCCCGGGCCATCCTCGACTCCGTCGAGGCGGCCGAGCAGGAGCTCACCGGCTCCGCCTCGCGGGCCGACCCGGTGCGCCTGGGACTGTTCCCCAGCGCCGGGGCGGTGCTGCTGCCCGCCGTGCTCGCCCGCCTCGCGGCAGTCGGCCCCCGCATCGCGGTCACCTCGCGGGAGGGCACCACTCCCCGCCTGCTGCGGGCGCTGCGGGCGGGCTCGATCGACCTCGCCGTACTCACGTCCCGCCCGCCGCACCGGCCGTCGGACGGCGAGTCCCCCCGGCTGCACGTCGAGACGGTCGAGGAGACGGAGCTGCTCGTGGGGGCGCCGGCCGTCGGCATGTTCACCGGCCGCACCACCGTGCACGTGGACGAACTGGTCGACGCTCCCTGGATCGGCGCGCCGCCGTCGCGGTCCGAGCCCCTGCTCGGTGTGTGGCCCGGGCTGCCCGGGCGGCCGCGCGTCGTCCACACCACGAGCGACTGGCTGACCAAACTGCAGCTCGTCGCCGCCGGTTTCGGCGTGACCACCGTCCCGGCCCGCATGTCGGCGGTACTGCCGCACGCCGTGAGTCTGCTGCGCGTGGAGGGGGCGCCCCCCGAGATCCGCCGGATCCTCCTGGCGCGCCTTCCCGGCCGACCGGCCCCGACTGTCGCCGCCGTCGCCGGGGCCATCGTCTCGTCCGCCTGATCGTCGGCCGCCCCGGCCACGTACCGGCCGGGCCCGCGTTGTGTCACAGCCCCGTCACCGCACCTTTGGGGCTGCCGCCCGCGGCGCATGATGTTCCCGTAGCGACATCGATCCAGGGGGAATCATGCGTATCCGCACGACCATCGCCGTGGCCACGGCCGCGCTCGCCGTGACGCTCGTCGGCTGCAGCAGCGACAGCGACGACGGCAAGAGCGACGCACCCGGCGCCACCAGGAGCACCGGCGGCAGCGCAGCCGAGCAGGCCGCCGGCATTCCGGCCGCGCCCACCGGCGCCGAGCGTGACGCCGTCCTCGCCGCCATCCGCGACGTCAACGCCAAGCTCACCGTCGACGAGGACAAGGCCGTCGACGCGGCACGCAAGCAGTGCTCCGCCCTCGACGGGGGTGCCGCGAACCCGGACCACGCAGCTGCACAGCGGTTCTCGTACGGCGGCGTCACGCTCACCGACGACGACGGGGGCCACCTCAACATCGGCCTCCGGAAGACCCTCTGCCCCGCGGCCTGACCGCGTCGGACCCGCGCGGCCCGGGTACCGCGCCCGGGTGAGCCCGGACACCGCCCGGCGGGTGCGACGCACTTCGGAGGCCGTCGCGCCCGCCGTCGCACCGTTCCGGGGACGAGGGGCGGCCCGCCTCCGTCCGGTGCCCCCTGGGCCGGGCCCCGACCAGTGGCCGGGGAGACCCGCCGCGTGGGCTCACCCGGGGAGCACACCGCGGCCTTCGCGGACTTCGAACACCAACTGGGTCTCCGTCTGCCGGACCATCGTGTGGGTGGTCACGTGTTCCAGGATGAGGTCTCGCAGCTCCTGCGGTCCTGCCACCGCAACGTGCAGGAGGAAGTCGTCGGTGCCGCCGACGTGGAGGACCGTCAAGGCGCCCGGCAGGTCGACCAGTTTGTCGTACAGGTTGCGGACGTGCTCGCGGCTGTGACTCCCCAGCCGGACCCTGACGATGGCCTGGATGGGGCGGCCGAGTGCGCCGGGATCGAGCCGCGCGCCGATGCTCGTGACGACACCGGACTCTCGCAGGGCGCGCACCCGGTACGCGCACGTCGACTCGGCGACGCCGGCCCGGGCCGCGAGCGCCGCATTGGTCATCCGGCCGTCTTCCACGAGCGCGGCGAGAATGGCCAGATCGGTACCGTCGAGCGCTCCCGCGGTGGGTTGTGTTTTCTTCGACTGCCGGTCCGCCACACGCCCTCCCTTTGAGGAATCTGCACCAATATTGGCAAGCACGCACAATTACCACAGCATATCTTGCACTTCTTCGTGGATCCTCCCACAGTCTGCGCATGACTTCGTCGCGCCTGCAACCTGACTCCATCGCCGTGCACGCCGGCCGTGAGGACCTGGCGGAACTCGGCGTTCACGTTCCTCCCATCGACCTGTCGTCGACGAACCCGCTGCCGGACATCGAGGCCGGCGGCCTGTCCTACGAGGCCATGGCGTCCGGCGGGACGCCGACCGCGGAGGGCGGGGCCGTCTACGCGCGGCTGTGGAACCCGACGGTCGCGCGATTCGAGTCGGCACTTGCCCGGACGGAGAACGCCGAGGCGGCTGTCGCGTTCTCCTCGGGCATGGCGGCGATGACCGCGGCGGTCCTGGCGACCGTGCAGGGGACCCGCCGCCATGTCCTGGCCGTCCGCCCCCTCTACGGCGGAACCGACCACCTGCTGGCTTCGGGTCTGCTCGGAACCGAGGTGACGTACTGCACCGCCGCGGACGTGGCCTCCGCCGTCCGGCCCGACACGGCGATGGTCGTGGTGGAGACGCCCGCCAACCCGACTCTCGACCTGGTCGACATCCGTGCCGTGGTCGAGGCCGCTCCCGGCGTGCCCGTGCTCGTGGACAACACCTTCGCGACCCCGGTCCTGCAGAACCCCACCGACCTCGGTGCCGCGATGGCCCTGCACAGCGCGACCAAGTACCTCGGCGGGCACGGCGACGTCGTCGCCGGCGTCATCGCCTGCGGCCAGGAGCAGGCAGCCGCACTGCGCCGGGTGCGAGCCGTCACCGGCGGCCTGCTCCACCCGCTGGGCGCCTACCTCCTGCACCGGGGACTCGCCACCCTGCCGATCCGGGTACGCGCGCAGCAGGCGAACGCCCGGAGCATCGCCGAGTGGCTGACCACTCACCCGAGCGTCACCCGCGTCCACTACCCGGGGAACGCGGGGGACCCGCACAGCCTGCTCGGCAGCCAGATGAGGGGAACCGGAGCGATGATCTCCATCGAGCTCCGCGGCGGCTTCGAGCAGGCCGCGTGCGTCACCTCGGCGGTCGGCCTGTTCACCCACGCGGTGTCCCTGGGCGGTGTCGACTCGCTGATCCAGCACCCGGCCGCGCTGACGCACCGGCCCGTCGCCGCCGAGGCCCGGCCCTCCGCCGGCCTGGTCCGGCTCTCCATAGGACTCGAGGACTCCGAGGACCTGATGGCCGATCTCGATCAGGCCCTTGCCGCACCCCGCCCGGCTCCCGTGCCCGCGGGCGCGTCCCGCGCCTAGTACTGCAACCGCGTACTAGACCACCGCTACCGAAGAGGAGGCCGCTCTCCATGCGCAACGACACGAGAGCCTCGTCCGAGGCGACCTCGGCCCGGTCCGCCCTCCCGGCCCCGGGTGCGGGCCGGCCCGACACCACCACTCTGCACGCGATCTCGCGCCGCGTGCTGTGGCTCGCCACCGCCATCGTCGACGCAGCCAACCGGGGCCGGCCCGACGACACCGGCATGAAGATCGGCGGGCACCAGGCGTCGTCGGCTTCGATGGTCGACATCATGACGGCGCTGTGGTTCCACGAACTGGCCGCCACCGACCGGGTGTCGGTCAAGCCGCACGCGTCACCCGTGCTGCACGCGATCAACTACCTGCTCGGCGACCTGGACGTCTCGTACCTGGACACCCTGCGCTCCTTCGGCGGCCTGCAGAGCTACCCCAGCCGGACCAAGGACCCCGACACCGTCGACTACTCCACCGGCTCGGTGGGCATCGGCGCCACCGCCCCCCTCTGGGGCGCGATCTCGCGCCGTTACGTCGACGGCCGGTTCGGCGGGGCCGGCACCGGTCGCCAGTACGCGCTGCTCGGCGACGCCGAACTCGACGAGGGCGCGATCTGGGAGGCGCTGCGCGACCCGATGGTCCCCGGTCTCGGCGAGGTGGTGTGGATCGTCGACGTCAACCGCCAGTCCCTGGACCGGGTGGTCGCCGGCAACGCCACCGACCGCCTCGCGGGCATGTTCGACGCGGCCGGCTGGCAGGTCGTCACCCTCAAGTACGGGCGCCTGCTGCGGGAGCTGTTCGCGCGGCCGGGCGGCGATGCCCTGCGGACACGCCTGGACGCCATGAGCAACCCCGAGTACCAGCGCCTGCTGCGCTGCGCCCCCGGGCAGCTGCGCGAGCGCCTGCCCGGCACCGGCCCGGCCCGCGAACCGGTCTCCCGGCTCATCGCCGACCTGGACGACGAGGAGTTGCACACCGCGCTGCGCGACCTGGGCGGTCACGACCTCGGTGCCCTGCTGGACGCGTACGCGTCGATCGACGACACCCGTCCGACCGCGATCCTCGCCTACACGGTCAAGGGACACGGGCTGCCGACCGAGGGGCACCCGCAGAACCACTCCTCGCTGCTGACCGCCGACCAGATGCGGGATCTGGCTGCCTGCTCGGGCACCGACCCGGGCAGGCCCTGGGAACTCTTCCCGGAAGGCAGCGCGGAGGCCGCCCTGTGCGCTGCGGCCGCCGAACGCCTGCGGCGGGGAGAGCACGAAGCGCGGCGGCCACCCGCCGTCCCGGAGGACTTCGGACGGACCCCGACCGGTACCGGCACCACCCAGCAGGCGCTCGGCCGTACGCTGCTCGACCTCAACCGCCGGGCGCCGGAGACCGCGGACCGCGTCGTGACCGTCAGCCCCGACGTCAGTTCCACGACCAACCTGGGCGGCTGGATCAACAAGGCCGGCGTGTGGTCGCCCACCGAGGGCACCGACTGGTTCGCCGACGACGCCGAGACCATCCTGCACTGGCGCGAACGTCCCACCGGCCGCCACCTGGAGCTGGGCATCGCCGAGACCAACCTCGTCGGTCTGCTCGGTGAGCTCGGTGCCACCTGGAGCCGCTGGGGACAGCCTCTGCTGCCCATCGGCGTCCTGTACGACCCGTTCGTCAACCGCGCTCTGGAACCCTGGTCCTTCGGCATCTACGCCGGCGGGCAGTCGATCCTGGTCGGCACCCCTTCCGGCGTCACCCTGGCCCCCGAAGGCGGGGCCCACCAGTCGATCACCACCCCCTCCCTCGGCATCGAGCAGCCCGGCTGCCTCTCCTATGAGCCCGCCTTCGTCCTGGACACCGAATGGTGCCTGCTCGCCGCCCTGGGGCAACTCGGCCGACCGGCCGGCAGCTCGGCCTACCTGCGGCTGTCCACCCGCCCGGTCGACCAGACCCTGGCCGCCGTCCCGGACGACCCGGCCGCCCGCGAACGCCGCCGCCGGCAGGTGGTCGCCGGCGCGTACACGCTCCGACGGCACCAGGCGCCACCGGAGGTGACCCTGGCCGCCGTGGGCGCAATGGTCCCGGAGGCCCTGGGCGCCGCCGACCGGCTGGCCGGACTCGGCATCGGCGCGGACGTCGTCTGCGTCACCAGCCCGGACCTGCTCTTCCGGGCGTTGCAGGCCCGCCGTGGCCTGGGGCAGGGCCCGCACGGCATCCTCGACCGGGTCTTCCCGGCGGAGCGGGCCGCCCCCCTGGTCACCGTGCTCGACGGCCACCCCCACACCCTGGCGTTCCTCGCCACGGTCAACAACGTGCCGGTCACCACGCTCGGCGTCACCCGCTTCGGGCAGGCCGGCGCGCTCAAGGACGTCTACCGGCACCACGGCATCGGCACCGACGACATCGTCGCCGCCGCCCTCGACCTCGTCGACTGACGCCGTACGGCGAAGGAACGCCCGAATCATGACGATCCGAGGGAGCGCCACCGCCGCCCGGCGAGTCGGTGGCCGGGGCGGCGTGCCCCTCGCCGCCGTCACCGCTGCGGTGGAGGCGCCGCTCCGTGCCGTCACGCCGGCTCCCGTGCCGTCACGCCGGCGCCGCTGCCAGCCCGTCGTCCGGCAGCGGCCGATGCCCCGGCCGCCGAACGTCCTCCCCTCACCACCATCCCCCGACGACAAGGAGAACCTCAATGATCAACGGTGTCGACACCGAAGCACTGCGCCGGACCGTGGACGCGGTCCGGGAGAAGCCGGGACTGGCCCAGGTCACCTTCGGGGTCCGGTCCGAGTGGGACCAGGGGTGCCGCCAGCGGGCCACGACCACCGACCTCCTTCAGGACAACCGGGTGGTCACCGGCCGCACCGCCAGGTACGTCCTCGAATCGGACGAGCCCACGGCCCTGCTCGGCACGGACAGTGCGGCGAGCCCGGGCGAGTACGTCCTGCAGGCGCTCGCGGGCTGCTACGCGGTGACGTTCTCGACGATCGCGGCCACGCGCGGGATCGAGCTGAGTTCCCTGCGGCTGGAGTTGCAGACCGACTTCGACCTCCAAGGCTTCCTCGCTCTCGACGAGGCCGTCCGGCCGGGCGCGCAGGAGATCCGGGTGCACGTCCGGGCGGAGTCGCCGAACGCCACGACGGAGCAGCTGCAGGAGCTGACCGAGCACGTCCAGAAGCGGTCACCGATCAGGGACACACTGGCCAACCCCGTCACCGTGACCACGATCCTGCTGACGGACGAGGGCCTGTCACATCCCCCGGCCTGAAGGCCGGGGCCGGGGCCGGGGCTCCGCCGTGCCCGAGTCGCAATCCGGTGACGAAGCGTCACAGCCCGGTCACATCGGCACCCCGGCCCCGGCGAACGGCGCATGATGGCCGCTCAACAGCCATCGTCCTCGGGGAGACCATGCGCATCCGCACCGCGGCCATCGCGACCGCCATCGCCCTCGGCACCACCCTCACCGCCTGCAGCTCCGGCGACACCATCAGCTCCACGCCCGTGTCCTCCGCCGCCGGCACGCCGGCATCCGACACGAGCAGCGCCCCGCCCAAGACGCCCGAAGCGGCGAAGGTCGGCGACACCATCAGCGTCAAGGGCGGCGACGACGGCAGCAAGCTCGACGTCACCGTCGTCAAGATCGCCGACCCGGCCAAGCCGGCCGACGAGTTCACCGAACCCGGCTCGGGGAAGCGGTTCGTCGGCGTCCAGTTCCGGCTCGTCAACACCGGCACCGCCGTGTACAGCGACAGCCCCGGCAACGGCACTCAGGTCGCCGACAGCCAGGGACAGCGGTTCGGAGAAACCCTCGCGGACATCTCCGCCGGGCCGTCCATGTCCTCGGACGTGAAGCTGAAGCCCGGCGCGAAGGCACTCGGCTGGGTCGTCTTCGAGGTCCCGAAGGCATCGAAGGTGGCCACCGTCCAGTTCACGATGGACTCCGGGTTCGCCGAGCAGACCGCGGAGTGGAAGCTGTCCTGACCCGGAACTCACGGCGGAGCCCTCGAGGTCATGCCTTCGGGGGCTCCGCCGTGTGCGGGTGGCCCGTGGCACAGACCGCCGAGATCCGGGTGACCGCACTCGCCACGGGGTAACCGGCCCGCAGAGCCCAGGGATGCGCGGGGTTCATGGCCGAGTTCGGCCACGGCGAGGTGCTCATCCTCGATGCCGGGGCGGGAAGTTCTTCGAGTTCCAGGTCCCAGGCGTTCGTCGGTACATCGTGGATCACGATGTACCGGACTGCTCGGAGGGTGGTCATCGCATGCGGCGTGGGCACACGTTGGGTGGACGGCCGGTCCAAGACCGTCCCATCCAGGGCGCACCCCCGCTACACTCCCCACCGCCAGGCCGTTGACCAGCAGAAATACAGAAGTCGTGCTGGAGTACTAGTCGAGGCCGATCGCCATACAGGCGGCCGCGAACTTCGCGATGCAGATGTCAGAGATCTTGTAGACGCCGTCCGCCACGACCGTCGCCTTGATGTTCTTCTGCGTCAGGGCGCTCACCGCGACCAACTGGGCCGGGATGTCCTTGTCGGTCGGGCTGTCGACGTGGTCCTGGGTGAGGGCGTCGAACTGGATGCCCTTGCCCTGGGCCTTGTAGACAGCCATCTCGGCGGCGACCTCGGCCTCGTCCGGGTAGGGCTTGTAGATGCTCATGTACTGCTTGCCGGTGACGATGCGCTGCACCGCGTCGAGGTCCGCATCCTGACCGGTGAGCGGCGGAATGCGGCTGATACCTGCAGCCTTCATGGCCCTGACGATGCCGCCCGCCATGGAGTCGTTGGCGGAGTAGACGGCAGCGATGTCATCCGCGCCGATCGTGTCGAGCGCCTCGGTCATACGGTCCTGGGCCAAATCCGGGCTCCAGTCCCTGACGTCGTAGGACTTCGCGATCGTCACCTTGCCCTTCAGCTCCGACAGAGCGCCCTTCTTGAACTGCGCAGCATTCGGGTCGGTGGGCGAGCCGTTCATCATGACTATCTTCGTGGAGGGGTCGACCTCCGGCCCCATCGCCGCCAGCAGGGTGCGCCCCTGCACTTCACCGACGAGTTCGTTGTCGAAGGAGACGTACGCGTCGATCGGACCTTCGGCGAGCCGGTCGTAGGCGATGACCGGAATACCCGCGTTCTTGGCCTTCTTCACCAGGCCGCAGACGGCGTGCGAGTCGACGGCGTCGAGCAGGATGATGTCCACCCGGCCATCGATCATCTTCTGCATCTGCTGGGCCTGCTTGCTCGCGCTCGCCCCAGCGTTCGCATACTGGACCTTGCCCTGATTCTCCGTGAGTTCGGAGATCCTGCGTTTGATGATGGGATAGTCGAAATTCACGTATCGCGTGTTCGTCGTCTCGGGCATCAGCAGTCCCACAGTGAGGTCGTCACCCTTGGTCGGCCTCGCGTCTCCGGATTTCCCCGTCTCGTTCAGCGCTCCGCATCCGAGCAAGAGGGTCGTCATGGAGACTGCCACGGGCATGGCGATACGACGTATTCGGGGTCTCACTTCAGGCGCCTTCCGAACGTGGGGTGCTTCACAGCCCTGCGGAACGAAAGGACAACGGGCCACCACAGCCGACGTCAAGCGGAACTACCGGATCCACGCACGACGTTACACTGCGCCACCTCCCCGAAACGAGGTGGAATGCGCTGATCGGACTGCGATGACCTGGACGTTCTGTACCGTCACGTGCTCCGGATACGCACACCTGTCCCTCAGATCCCGGTGGACGCGCCGGTTCTGGTACGAGCCCCCGAACCGAGGGGAACCACAACCGCCGGGCATCCGCGCCTGGTTGAGACATCGGTCGGGCAGTACCTCCGTATTGCCGATCTGTACTGCAATGCGGCGCCCAGGATCGGCCGTCTACCGGGCCGACCCCTTCCATCCCGGAGTTGCGTCCCCGCCGAGCCGGTGCGAGCACACGCCTACCCGAAGTGCCCTCTCTCCTTCCGAAACAAGGTCGGCGAACACGTCGTCCTGCAATGACAGTTGCCCGCAAGACGTCGACCATGACGTCTCACCGGGGTTGCACATCCGCACACCCGGTACGCTATACATACCCCGTGCGCACGGCACACCCGACAATTCCTCTGACCGCAGCGCAAGCTCGTAGTCCGCCGGAATGCAGGCGAGACCACACGGACCCTGACAACTCCTCACGAAAAACTGACGGGCTCCCCGCGTCCGCGCCCGGGAAGCTGCCGCCGTGATGCACTTATCGCCGGTATCCCTTTACGCCGCACCCCTTCACCACTCACTATGTCGTCCCTACGAGGTCCCCACGTCATCCCGGGCGGGCGGCACGACCAGGGGCCGTGCCCGTCCGCCGGCGCCGCTCGGCGTCGCACCGCGCGGCAACCCGTGAGCCGGCGATACGAGGAAACGAGGCCTAAGGTGACATATCCGGACACCGGGAGCGCAGATCCTGGCTCCACATCCCCCACCTACGCACCACTGTCCGACGCGGAACTCACCCATTGCCTGCGCGCCCGGGACGAGGGTGCCGACCCTGCCGCGCTGGAGCTCCGTCGACGGCATCTGACCGCCGTCCTGAACTGCGCGCGCGGGTGCACCGTCCACCAGATGGCCGGGAACCGCCTTGCCGAGGAGGCCTTCACGCGCGCCCTGGAAGAACTGCGCAGCGGCATCGACCCTTCGGGGACCTGGCGTCACCATGCACTCACCTGTGTGGTCAGGACGGCGCTCCTGTGGGCGACCGACGAAAGGCAGGAGTGGCTGCGGACCGACTTCCTGACGTGGGCGCGCAGTACCGAACAGCTCTCCGACTCCCGGACGTCCGCGATCCGCGTCGCCTCGAGCCGCACGACCGGTGTCATGCTCAGGGCCTTCTACCAGTTGCCCGAGCAGGTGCGAGGCGTCCTGTGGTACTCGGTCGTCGACGAGGAACCGGACGCCGGCGTGGCCCGGTACCTGGGCATCGCCCCGGGAACCGTCCCGGGGCTGAGGAACAAGGCCCCGGTCGCGCTGCAGCACGCCTACGCAAGGGTGCATCTGGAATCCCGCGGCACCGCGGAGTGCCAGGGGTTCGGCCGCATCATCGAGACCGCCTCGCACGCCGAGGGCACCCGGCGCCATCCGGACCTCGTCGCACACCTGGCGGACTGCGACGCGTGCGCCCACCTGCTGGACGAACTGACAAAGCTGTCGAACGAGCCGCAGACCGCCCTGGCCACAGGGCTGCTGGTGTGGGGCGGAGCGGCCTACGCCGCAGTCCGCCCCGTCCGCGAAGTCGGCGAGCCCTGGCCGGTATCGCAGGCTCGGTCCGGCCCCCCGGGCGATCCGAGCGCGTCGTCACGTAATCCGGCCGACACGATCCAGGTCTCGGCCGGCACGGGCCATGGCTCCCGCCCGGCCCATCGCGCCGCCTCGAAGCACTGGGCTCTCATCGCCGCACTCACCGTCTCGGCCGCGGCTGTGGTCGCCGCGACGGTCACGAACGCGGTGCTGGACCACGGTCGGCCCACCGGTGGCGGTTCACCGCGTCAGGAACCGAGCAGTCCGGCCGGGTCCGCGAGCCGCGCACAGCAGCCCACCCGGATCCGCGTCGGCGTCACCGCTCAGCTGGTGCACACGGGCAGTGGCCTGTGCCTCGACGTGAAGAACGGGAAGGTTCAGAAGCACGCCGATGCCGTGGCCGCTGCCTGCACATCCACCCCGACCCAGCAGTGGTCGCTCGACTCGGAGGGGCGGCTGCACAACATGGCCGCTCCCGAGTTCTGCCTCAAGGCTGAAGGCGACGCCGCCGGCATCGGCCTCCGGCCGTGCGAGTCCGACAACCCGGAGAAGCAGTCACGGATGATGTTCATCATCGGCCGCGACGATGTGATCCGGTCGCGGCCCCGCCCCGACGAGGCCGTCGTCCCCGTGGGCACCTTCGCCGGCGAGCCACTGGGCCTGGCCCTCAAGGGACGCAAATCGGGACAAGCCCAGTCCTGGGCAGCGCGCCCCGCCTCTGCCCCGTAGACTCCGGGCCGCCGGCGGAGTCGTTCGCCTCCTCACCGCTCGCGGTGCCCGGCAGTGCGCTGCACGGCCGGACGGCCGCCCTTCGCCCCCCATGACATCGCCGCCGCCCACCCGTCAGCACCGCGTCGGGTCCGCTGGCAGAGCGGCTGGCCACGCTGGCCGATCCGCGGTGCCGGCGCGGGAAGCGTCACCCCTTCGTGGCAGTGCTGCTGATCGCCTGCTCCGCCGTGGTGAGCGGGGCGAGGATTTTCCTGGCGATCGACGAGTGGGCCACCGAGGCCCCGCAGGACGTCCTGGCCCGACTCGGCGCCCGTACCGCGACCGCCCTGGCCGTGCGCATCCCGCCCAGCGGCGCGACGATCCGCCGGGTCATCAAGGACACCTGCCCCGGCGGCCTGGCCGACCTCCTTGGCCACGACCCGGCCCACGCCGACACTCTCGCGATCGACGGCAAGAGCGCCCGCGCCTCGCGCCTCGGCGCCGCCCCGGCCGCGCACCTGCTGGCCGCGATGACCGGCACCGGGATGACCGTCACCCAGCTGAGAGTCCCCGAGAAGACGAACGAAATCACCTGCTTCGCCGCCCTGTTGGACCCCCACGACCTCACCCGGGTCACCGTGACCGGCTACGCACTGCACACCCAGCGCGACCACGCCCGCTTCCTCGTCGAGGGGAAGAGGGCGCACTACGCCTTCACGGTGACGCGGAACCAGAAGAACCTCTACGAACAGATGCGATCCCTGCCCTGGGGCGAGGCAACGGCGAAGTTCTACGACCGCACCACCGGCCACGGCCGCAAGGAGACACGGGTCGTGCAGGCTCTGACCGTCGCCGACCTCAGCGTCGACTTCCCCCACGCCGCCCAGGTCGCCAAGGTCGCCAAGGTCGCCAAGGTCGCCAAGGTCGTACGCCACCGCACCGACACCAAGACCGGCAAGCGGAGCCGCGAGACCGTCTACGTGATCACCGACCTGACCAGCCGCCAGGCATCCCCGGAACGCATCGCGACGATCTTGAGGGCGCACTGGATGATCGAAAACAGGCTCCACTTCGTCCGGGATACCGCCTTCCGCGAGGACGCCTCCAAGATCCGCACCGCCGCGGCCCGGAGAACATGGCCACCTTGCGCAGCTTCGCCATCAACCAACTCCGTGCCGCAGGCCAAACCAACACCGCCGCCGGACTCCGCACGACAGCCCTCCGCCCCTACGAGCGGCCACTGGCCATCCTCGGACTCAACTAACCTGCACCAACGCACGATCAACGAACTCTGCAATCACCCTGGAACCGGGGCAGAGCCTCTGTGGCCGACCTACGCGCCGCACCCGGCGCGGAAGCGATAATCCTCCTGTGAGCACGGGGCCTGCGCCGGAACGAGCCCACACGCGACTGGATTCTGCCTTCTGTGGCCGCCGGCCACCGGATGGACCGCTCGCCCAACCGGACCGCCGCCCAGCTTCTCATCGCTGCTTCTGTCTCACATATAGGCCGGCTCGCCAGCGATCACTTCGGCGAGGCTGAGGAGATCGGGGTATACGCCGACCAGAAGTCGGAGTGAACATAGGGGAGTCCCTTGGATTCCGGTGAGTTCGGATCAAGGGGCTGCCTGGGCGCCTCGGTGACCTTCGACTCGTCGACGCACGGTGAGGTCACCTGGAAACCCGCCTGGCCCTTGTACCCGAACTCCACGCTGACCTCGAAGCCGTTTGGCGCGGTCGCGAAGATCGCCGGCATGTCGGCACTTTTTCGCACCGAAGTGATCTTGTAACCCTGCTTCTTCCAGTGGCGCTCGACGACACCGAGAAAGCTGCCACGTCGCTCGTCCGAGATGATCGTCATCACATAGCGTCGACGGGTGACCGACCCGGTACCGGTGCCGTCGTTCTTGAAGTCGGTGCAGCTGGAGTCGCTCGACGGCCCCCGCATGACCTTGACCGACGGGTTGATTGCATTGAGGGTCGCGTCGATGATCCCCTCTGCATGATCGGCCGCTTCTTGCATGTTCATGTTCGTCCCCTTCGCCACGCCAGACCTCCCGCCCTCGCTTCCACTACCCCCGATGAGGCCACAACCGGAAAGGATGAGAGTTGACGCCACGAGGGCCACAACACGGGTCTTCATCGGTATTTGTCCCAGGTGACGAGGTCAGGACGGCCCGTGACGATGGCCGCGACGTTGGCAGCAGATACAGGGTCCTTGTCCCTGGCCGGGTTGAAGTAGTTGGAGTGCGCCGGAGTCAGCCCCTGCCCGTCGACCACCGGCACCGGGCCGTCCAACACCTTGAAGCGTCTGGCACCAAACGCCTCGCTGGCCGGGTCCTTGCCGAACCAGAGGTCATCATCACCCTGGTCCGCGAGGTCCCCGAGCAGGTACGCACCGGCCGGACCGCCGCCGAAGAAGCCGACAGTGCCGGCCACGGCCTCCTTCTTCGATGGCAGGTGGCTGACGGGGTCGTTCTCGGCCGCGCCTACGAACACATGGTCCTTTCCGACCCCAAGATCTGCCGCGTGGTTGACGCCGGTTCCAGGGCTCCCGACAAGGATGACGTCATCAGCTCCGGGGATTCCCCCTGGCTCCTGCGTTGCCGCGCCCACGAGGCGAGAACCGTAGGAGTGCCCGATCGCAACCAGGTGCAGATCCTTGTGATCGTTCGTGGCGGCGAGCCCACCCATGAACGAGTTGTACGCCGGTGCGCCCTCCTCCGCGTCGTGTGCGGACATGACATCCGTATCGGACACCAAGGTGGCGGGGTCAAGGGGAGCGTCGAGCTGCGGTGGATCGTAGCCCAGCCACACTATAGATGCGCTGGAAGGATCGATGTTCCGGGCGTCGACCGCAGTGTCATAGGCGCGCTTCACATCGCCCCCCGCAAAGCCTGTGTCCAGGGCGGTACCGAGACCGGGAACATACGCCGACACGTTCTTCGACTTATCAGGGTTCCCGAACGCGACGATGGCACGGCCAAGGCCCTCGTCGCCAACCCCCAACAGGTACATGGGCGGTTCTTTGGGATCCACCAGTTGCTTCGCGGCGTTGTCCTGCAGCTGCTGCTGGATACTCTTGAGAGCGTCCAGCTGAGTCTTGGCCCTTTCGCCGTCCTCACCAGAGAGCTTGCCGATCAGCATGTCCAGGTTCTCGTGGTTGACCTCGTCCCGGACATCGGACGGAATACCGTCCAGGTTGCCGATGATCTCCGGAAAAGCCCGCTTGTACTCGTCGCGCTGCTCATCGCTGAGGCTGTCCCACCACTTCTTGCAGTCGGCAGGCGATTTGTCCAGCGGAATGTGATCCTTGACGTACTCGCTCGCGGCCGAACTCACCGCGTCGGCATCGGCGGCCACGTCCGTCCACGTCTTGGTGTCGACCGTCAACCCAGGGGCCGCCTTGAGCTTCCCCAGTGCCTTGCTGTAGCGGTCGTCGATCTCCATGGCTTCCTGCACAGCGTGGGCGATGCGGTCGGCGATGTCCTGGGCCTTCGCACGGTTCGGGTTGGGGCTGCGCAGACCGGTCATGTCCGGCCCGGGTCCGCGGCTGTAGATGCCGTTGAACCCGGTGACCGTTCCGCCAGCGATCTTCTCTCCGGTCAGTTCGTTCTCGCCACCGGCGGGGTACGCAACACTGCCGTTTGCGTCGACGGTGTACGACAGCGCCTTCGCGTCATCGAGTGCTTCCATCAGGCGGCGACGTGGGGCGGCGATCTCGGACGAGAAACCGTTGAGTGCTCCGCTGATCAGGCCGCATTCCACCTGGGTGTAGTGGAAGTTCTGCGAGAGCTTGGCCAGTTGCTTCTGCGCAGCGTCCGCGGCCTGGCCCTCGTTGGCCTTCTGCATGACCTTGGTGATCTGCTTGTCGATGCGGCCCTTGGCCGCATCGGCCATGTCACTGATCGCGCGGTACCCGTCCGCTGCGTCCGCGTACTCTGAGGGGTTCATGGCCTGGAGCTTCTTGAGGTCCATGCGTCCGGATCACCGGCCCTTGCCCGTGCCGTCGGCGGCGGACGTGTCCTCGGAGTGGACCCTCAGCCCAGCGATCTCGGCCTTGATGGCCTCATCAGTCTTGAGCTGATCACTCCCCACCTTTTCCAGCACGCCGGCAAGCCCGTTGCACAGCTCGCTGATGTCCTTCACGCGGCGCTCCCAGGAGTCGTACACGCTCTTTTGGGCTGCCGCGGTTGAACTGCCGGAGCCCTTGCCGAGCCCTGTCGTGCCGTGCTCCAGCTTCGTCAGCGCCTTGCCGATGTTGTCCCGCAGGTCCCCCACGCCCTGGCCAGCCGTAGACCACGCCTTCTTGTCGGACCGGAGCCTGCCCGAAACGCCACTGCCGCTCGAACTCATGCCGTTCTGGTCGCCGGGCAGCTGGTTGAGCTGCATCCGTGTGGAGTGCCGTTCGGCCGCTGCAGCCTTGAGCTGCTCCCACTCGTCCCACGCCATGCGTGGCCCCTCCCCGTGTCTCGTCGTACGTCGCCGAGATCCTCTGAATGCGCGACCGCAACGCTGCGGTGGTCGGGAAGCACAGTAGTAACGCTGCGTCGAGTGATCCATCCGTATCGGCCACCAGCCCGTCTGAGTACGTGTACTCAGACGGCAGCCGGTCATCGATCGGACGGGGGCGTGGATCCTGGGGCTCCGTAGGGCGATTGGCTGGGTGCTGGGAAGGGCGTTGGGAGTGCTGCTGTGGTCGTCCGACGCCTGCGGGCGACGGCGGCCATCGTGATCGCGGCTCCGAGGAGTACGACAGCTCCGACGGCCCAGCGCGGTCCAGAGGGTGATGTCGGCATCGGAACTGGCCCGCGAGATGCACGACGTGGTCTCCCACCAGGTCAGCCTGATCGCCGTACGGGCCGGAGCCCTGCAGGTCGCCGCCAAGGACGCGGACGCCAAGGAGGCGGCCCGCACGATCCGTTCGCTGAGCGTCACCACGCTCGACGAACTGCGCACCATGGTCACGCTGCTGCGGCGGCCACGCCCCCGAGCTGACGCCTCAGCCCGCCCTGGCCGACCTGCGCAAACTGGTGGAATCAAGCGGCACTCGGGTGGAGTTGTCGGGTGAGCTTCCGCCCGCCGTGGGCACAGCCACACAACGGGCTCTCGACCGCACGGTCCAGGAGGCACTGACCGACGTCCGTAAGCATGCCCCCGGTGCCGCGGCGTGCGTCGAGCTGTGGCAGGACGGCGACGACGTCGGAGTGACCGTCACCAACACCCCCGCCCACGCGTCCCTCCCTGTCCCTGCCCGGTTCACAGCAGGGCTTGGTCGGTCTGCGGTGTGCTGAGTCGTCGGCCGACTGTCCCATATATAAAAGATCTTGTATCTTGGTATATTCTAGTTGATGCACAAGGAGGGCGTCCATGAGTCGTACCGTGATCGACCTCGACGACGAGGCCCTGGAAGAAGCGGCCAAGGAACTCGGCACCACGACCAAGCGCGAGACCATCAACACCGCCCTGCGGGAAGTCACGGCGCGTTACCGGCGTCTGCGCGCACTCGACGAAGCGCGCGAGCTGGTGGCCGACGGCGCGCTGGACATGGACCTTCTCCTGGACAAGAGCAGGTACCGGCCCACGAGCACGGCCGACGCCGCCCCCGACGCCGGAGCGCATGAGTGACCGTCGCCGATTACCTCATCGACACCTCCGCGCTCGCCCGCGTCCTGCTCCGCCAGAACACGGCCGACTGGGATGACAGGATCGGCGCCGGCCTCGTCGCGATCTGCGACATCACCGAACTCGAGGTCCTCTACTCAGCCCGTTCGGCCGCAGACCGTACGCGTTTGAAGGCGGCGCTCGACGCCCACTACGTCTGGTGCCCCGTGCCGGACGGCGTCTACCGCCGCTCCCGCGTCGTCCAGGAACAGCTGACCGCCAAGGGTGAGCACCGCAGCGCAGGCCCCGTCGACCTCCTGGTGGCTGCCGCCGCCGAGGAAGCGGGGCTCACACTGCTCCACTGCGACCACGACTTCGACACCATCGCCCGCACCACGGGACAGCCGGTCCGCACGATGGACCTCAGGCAGTAGCGCCTCCACAGCCGCACAGTCGGCGATGAGGCACAGGGTGGCCCTGCGGCAACGGCCTGTCGAGAACCCAGCGGCCCGGACCGTGCACCCTGCCCTGAGGTGATCTCGAAGGCAGACTTCGCCGTACCCGCGTCCTCACAGCGCCCCCGGATACGCCTCCGGCCCTTCGCCGAGGCCGCTCCTGGGCCCCTCCCCCCACCACGCTCCGGCGCATTCACGCAGGTCAGCGCACTGACTGCCCCCATCCGTCAACTCGCCGCCGAGCTCACGGCAGCGGCTTCAGTCCGTTGAGCCCGAGTTGACGTTCCAACACCTCAGAAGAGACGTTTCCGCACGTCCAGGCTTGTTTCTGGTGGGGCGGGTGGGACTCGAACCCACGGCCGACGGATTATGAGTCCGCTGCTCTAACCGGCTGAGCTACCGCCCCATAGCGGCGTGTCGCGTACATGTGTGCGCGCCGTCTGCCGCAGCATAGCCGCTCATACGATCTCCTGCTCCGGCGGTCGGCTGCGCACGCCTTCGTGACCTTGATGACTGCGCCGCCTCCCGCGCGGTTCCCGCTGCAACGAAAAAGGACCCCGAAGAGGGGTCCTCGTTCCACCTGCTCCCCCGACTGGACTCGAACCAGTAACCTGCCGGTTAACAGCCGGCTGCTCTGCCAATTGAGCTACGGAGGACCGAGCTCCCCCGACTGGACTCGAACCAGTAACCTGCCGGTTAACAGCCGGCTGCTCTGCCAATTGAGCTACGGAGGAATGCCTCGTTCGCATCGAACGTACCTCTCTGGGTATCCGCCAGGGGGCGCCCGCTCGCTGCGACACATACATTAGCGCAAGCAGGGGGGTGCTCCGCCAATCGGTTCCCCCGGCACCGACGGCACACCACGGATCCGCACCAGGGACACAACAGGAAGGGTCGTTGCCATGCGCTACCGGCTCACGTTCGTCGCCGGACTCGCCCTGGGTTACGTACTGGGCACGAAGGCCGGTCGCGAACGCTACGAGCAGCTGAGGAAGTCCGCGCGCCAGGTCGCCCAGAACCCCGCCGTGCGCAACACCACCGAGACCGCGGCGCAGCAGGGCCGCCTGCTCGCCGGCAAGGCGTACCACGCGGTCAGCGAGAAGGTCGGCGACCGGATGCCGGACTCGGTGGCCGAGCGGGTGCGCACCCTGCGGGAGCGCAGCTCCCACAACGGCGGCGCGGACGACTGGGGCACCGGCAACCCCGACGCCGGCTGAGTCGCGCCGGGCAGGACGGCGTCGCAGGGGTCCGGGGGGGGGGGGGGG
>NZ_JBJZOJ010000036.1:0-71665 GCF_047200655.1 Streptomyces sp. MS06 | reverse complement strand
CTTCTCGAACTCGCCCGCGACCTCGCGGAGGATGTGCACCGCCTCGGACTCCAGGGCGGCCAGATGGCTGAGTGCGTACGGGCTGTCGATCTCCTCGGAGACGGTGGCGACGGTCGTCACACCAGGCCCCTTTCGGCGAGTAGCGTGTGGACGAGGGCCGCGGACTCCCGCACGGTCCGGTGCTGCGCGGCGATGCGCAGGTCCGGCGAGACGGGCTCCTCGTACGGGTCGTCGACCCCGGTGAGCCCGGAGATCTCACCGGCGGCCTGCCGCGCGTACAGGCCCTTCACATCACGCACGGAGCACACCTCGACCGGTGTCGCCACATGCACCTCCAGGTAGGGGGTGCCACTGCTGCGGTGGCGGTCGCGCACCGCCTCGCGGCTGTCGGCGTACGGCGCGATCACCGGGACCAGCGCCAGCACCCCGTTGCGGGCGAGGACTTCGGCGACCAGGCCGATGCGCTGCACGTTCGCGTGCCGGTCGGCGCGGGAGAAGCCGAGGCCGGCGGAGAGGAAGCGGCGGATCTCGTCGCCGTCGAGCACCTCCACCCGCCGGTCCCGTGACCGCAGCAGCCGTGCGACCTCGTACGCGATGGTGGTCTTGCCCGCGCTGGGCAGACCGGTCAGCCAGACCGTCGCGCCCGGGTGGCAGGTGCAGCGGGTTCGGCGGGTGTCCTTTCCGCGGACTTCCACGGTGCCACTAGGCATGGGAGAGATCCTTGTCGGTTGCGGGCGGGGTGGGGGCGAGGCCGACGGCGCTCTCGGGAGAACCCTCGCGGGGGAGCTGCAGGGTCAGCGTGCCCAGGACCACGGTGGTGGCGGCGATCACGACGTAGTACCACATGAAGTCTCCGGTCCATGACTTGAGCAGGCCGGCCGTGTAGTTGCCCGCGATCCCGCCGAGCCCCTGCGTCACGTTGGTGACACCGAAGATGACGGTCGCGGCGGCACCGGAGGCCGACTTCGAGACGTAGGCGGGCACGAGCCCGTAGATGGGGTAGAAGGCGAGGGCGAAGAGGACGCCGGACACCAGCGGGAGGTATCCGACGGGTGCGAGGACGAGCAGCGCCGCCGAGACGAAGAACATGCCGTAGCACAGGACCAGGGACGTGCGGACGCCGATCCGGTCGGAGAGCCAGCCGACGGCGAACCCGGCACCCATGCCGATGACGCCGATGACGCCCCACACCTGTGCCGCGAAGTCGATGTCGAAGCCGAGCCCCTCGCGGAGGTAGGGCGAGAGGTAGTTCTGGAAGGGCATGCAGGCGAATCCGTTGAGGAACTTCATCACCCAGACGATGACGACCCACCGGACCAGGATCATCCGCCAGCCCGCGCCGGCGCTGTCGTCGCGGGCGGCCCTGTCCGCGACCGCCGTCCGGGGGCCGTCCGAGGGGCGGAACAGTCCCACCCGGAAGAAGGCGAAGGCGGCGATCGAGGTGGCCGTCAGGGTGCCGAGTCCGACGCAGAACCACAGCCCGCGCCAGTTGCCCGCGCCGACGAACGACGGGACCAGGAGGCTGTTGACGAAGACGCCGTAGCTGGTGCCGCTGGAGATCAGGCCCAGCACCTTGCCGCGGTGCTCGTAGTCGATGACCCGGCCGACGATCTCGACCAGCGGTACGTAGACGGACGCGGCGGTGCCGCCCATGACCGCGAGCAGCACGCCGATGACGACGATGCTGTCCGTCATCGGTATGGCCACCAGGCACAGGCCGCACAGTGCCGCCGATCCGATGGTCACCTGGCCGCCGCCCACCCGGGTCGACAGCCAGGTGCCGAGCAGCGCGAACAGGAGGAACCCGAGCTGCCCGGCGGCCGTGACCGTGCCGACCACGGTGTAGCCGAACCCGAGGTCCCTGCGCATGTCGGTGACGATCTGCGCGAAGAGGTAGAAGCCGAATCCGTAGGTCGCTGCCACGAAACTGGTCAGCAGTGCCGTGATGACGAATCCGGCGATGACGTGCGAGCGGTTCGTCGGTGCCGATGTCTTCACCATGGGTGCCGGCCTCTCAGCTCTTCCTCGCTCGTTGCCGGGGCCGGGGCGGGCCGCATCAGGCCTTCCTGGCGACGTGGATGACGAAGTCGACCTCGTCCCGGTCGAAATCGCGGCGGAAGTCGCCGAACTCCTCGACCGAGTCGAACCCCGACTCCCGTAGCAGGCCGGACAGTTCGGCGGAGAGGATCGGGTACACCTCCAGATGGTGGGTGCTGCGGTCCGGGAACTCGTACCGGAAACGGCACAGCCGGTCGTCGATGTGCGCGACCGAGACCGAGGCCCCGGTGCCGCAGTAGTAGTAGTTGCCGCTGCTCTGGTAGCGGTGCCGGCGAATGGAGTCGAAGTTGCGGTGGTCGACGACGAGGACCCCGCCCGGGTTCAGCGCCTCGTGGAACTCGGCGAGGACCGCGCGCCGGTCGGACTCCTGGAACAGGTGGGGGAACGAGCTGCCGAGGCAGACGATCGCGTCGTACCGTCCGTCGACGTGGTCGCGCAGCTCCCGCCAGTCCGTCCGGACGACGGGGAACCGCTGACCGTGCCGCGCCGCGTTCGCCCGGGTACGGTCGATCATCTCCGCGCTGCCGTCCGCGGCGGTGACGTCGAAGCCGTGCCGGGCCAGCATGACGGAGTGGTATCCGGTGCCGGAGGCCGCGTCGAGGACGCGACGGGCCCCGGCCTCCGCGAGGATCTCCACGAAGAAACCCTGCTCGCCCTGCTCGCGGAGCTCCCAGTCGATCAGCTCGTCCCAGCGGTCCACGAGGGTGGGGATGTACTGGCCCGCGAAGTCGTCCGCGGGCGTGGCGGTGTTGGTGGTCATGGGGTGTCTCCCGACGGGTCTATCGGTGTGAGGGGCGCGACCGTTGGCAGCGGGCGGTTCGGTGCGGCGGGGCCCGGTCGGGCGGGGGCCGCGGCGGGTCCGGCGGGGCCTGCGGTGTCTGCGGGGTCTGCTGTTCCGGGGCGGGGCCGCGGAGGTGCGCCGGCGGGGCCGCGGCGGCGGGTCCGGAGGGACCCTGGGCGGTCCGGCGGGCCGCATCCCGCTCAGTCGAAGCGGGCGGCGAACTCCGCGTACTTCTGGGCGAGTTCGTCGGCCCACTCGGCGCAGTCGCCGAGCTTCATGCTGGGGCAGTCGTATCCGAGCAGACGCTTCATGACGGACATCTCCCGCTCGGCGAAGTGCACGGTCGCGTCGTCGTCGATCCGGTCGATGCCGTCGGCCCGCTGGCAGACCTCGTTGAGCCGTACCGCCTGCTCCGCCGTGACGCCTTCCGGCAGGTCGAGCGTCCCGCCGTCCCGGTGGACGCGGACCGGGTAGCCGCCGGGCAGCCCGGAGGGCGCCGGCGCGTGCGCGAGGACGCCGCTGTCCGCCGCCATGCCGCGCAGGACCCGCACGGCGGAGGAGGCGGTGAGAAGCTGGCCCTCGACGCCGCCGAGGCGCTTGAGCCGGTTGTCCAACTGGGCGAACAGCGCGCGGTGGTCGATGTCCGCGGAGGCCTCCGCGCCCCTGACCCGCACGTCGAGGTGGTAGGCGCCGTTCCCCGCGTCGCCGAACCGGGGGACGTAGTGGCTGAAGTAGTGCTGCGCGACGAGCCTCAGCTCGACGTCCGCGGCGCCGACGCCCAGCAGGTGCGCCGAGCCGCGGGTCAGGGCGGGCACGATGTTGGCGACGTTGCCCACGCCGATGGCCGGCGCGAGACCGACCTTGTCGAGTACCGGGCCCACCGCGTCGGGGAACGAGGCGTTCACCACCCTCGCGCCGGTCCCGGACGCCCTGACGGCCTGCATCAGCAGGTGGTTCAGCGTCAGGTGCATGGGCAGCCAGGGCCCGAACTGCGCCTCGTCCAGCTCCTCGAACACCTCCCTGGGCAGCCTGGTGATGACCCGCCAGGACTGCAGGGAGCCGCCCATGAACACGATGTCCGGGCGGACCCGGGCGAGGGTCTCGGCGGTCGCCTCGACGTTCCTGAGGTCCATGTGCACCGTGTCCACGCTGCCGTGCAGCCCCAGGTTCGTGGCGGTGAACAGGGCCAGATTGCCGCGCCGGCGGATGGTCTCGGTGTCCCGTCCGGCCAGCACGACCCGGTTGGTCGCGGGATCGCCCAGCAGCATGCTGAGCACCCGGGCCGACAGGTCGCCCATCCCGACGAGCATGATCAGCGGCTTCCCGGCGGGCCGTCCCGCCGGTCCCTCCGCCGCGGAGTGGTGATTCACCGTCTCTGCCTTCCTCGCGCTCAACGCGGATAGGAGCCGTTGTCGGCGCGCAGCACGGCGCCGGTCAGTGTCCGCGACCGCTCGCCGAGCAGGTAGGCGCACACGTCGGCGACGTACTCGGGGCGGATGTCGCCGTCGAGCAGCTCCTGGCGCTTGTACTCGGCGTACCGGTAGTCGGGTATGCGGTCGGCGATGGCCGTGCCGACGATCAGCCCGGGCGACACCGCGTTCACCCTGATGTGCGGGGCGAAGTTCATGGCGTTGGACTTGGTGAGCCCGATGACGCCGGCCTTCACCGTTCCGTAGAGGGCGTCCGAGCTGCCCACCTCGCCGGCGACCGAGGCCAGGTTCACGATCGCGCCGCGCCGCTCGGCGGGCAGCAGGTGGCCGGCGAACCGCCGCGAGAGCCACACCGGCCCCTTGATGTTGCTGCCGATGACGCGGTCGATCGTCTCGTCGTCGTACTCCCACACGGGCTGCCCGAGATACAGGCCGGCGTTGTTGACCAGGCCGTCCACCTCCGGGTGGGCCGCGAGGACCGCGTCCATGAAGCGGTCGCAGTCCTCGTGCGAGGAGACGTCGCACACGTAGGTGTGAAGCGGGCGGCCGTGGTGCTCGTCGACCAGCGACTTCAGTCCGTCCTCGTCGATGTCGCAGGTGATGACCGTCATGCCGGCGTCGAGCAGCCGCCCGACCAGGGCCCGCCCGACGCCGCCGGCGCCACCCGTCACGATCACGGTGCGCACACTCATGCCGTTGCCTCCTTCTGCTGCGAGGGCCGGATCCGGAACTGGTCGAGGTGTTCGTAGAAGGGGCGGCAGTGGCGCACGAACTCGCGCAGGTGCGGCAGGTCGCCGTACCCGAACCGGTACTTGCGCCGCGGGGCCCCGAGCCCGCTGCTCGCCGACACGTCGGTGTGCCAGCCGCTCCACGTGGTCCACTCGGGCTGCTCCCCGGCGGACCAGCTCAGCGCCTCCGGTCGGAACGGGACGCCGATCGCCTCGCAGTAGGCGGCGATCGTCTCGTGCGGCCGGGCCGCCAGGTCGGCCGCGTTGAGCACCAGCGGCGGCGTCCCGGTCAGCTCGGTCACGAGGTCGAAGAGGCGGGCCAGCTCGCGGTAGCCGAGCACGTCCCGGGTGACCTCGGGGTGCACGGTGGCGTGGGAGAGCACCGCCTCCTCCGGGTCCCGCACCAGGAACGTGTTGACCTGGCCGCGCAGGTACTCCGGATCGCCCAGCAGGTGGTCCAGGCAGTGGTAGGGGAAGTCCTTGTGGAACACCGGGCGCTCAGCGCGTGCCGCCTCCATCATCCGTCTGATGTCGGGGTAGGTGAGGGGGTGGCCCGGCTGGGGGTTCTTGTGGGGGATCGCGGCGCGTTCCTCGTGCATGAAGTAGACGTAGGCGAACTCCTCGTGGAAGACGGTGAAGTCGCCACGCTCGATGAAGGACCGCTCGAGCGCCGTCGACATGGACCGGGGATGGCTCCAGAGGGCGACGGACGGGTGCATGGTGGGGGCTCCCTCCCTGTTGCGGACGGCGGCGGTCAGCGGGTGCTCGCGGACAGCAGCAGCGGCCGCGTGGAGTCGGTCATCGTCTGGAAGCGGTGGGCGATGAAGTCGAGCAGCTTCCGCGTGTTGCCGAGGACCTCGGCGTACGTCGAGATGAAGCTGCCGTAGTGGGCGAACTTGTCGATGCTCATGCCGTGCGGCTCGTAGGCGCTCTGGAAGGAGGGCAGCCACATCAGCTTCTCCAGCACCTCGGCCGGCACCTCCTGCTCGACCGCGTCGGGCGCGAACGCGGGCAGTTCGCCGTCGCGCCGCATCACGTCGGCCACGAAGCGGGGCTTGCAGGTGTAGGCGATCGCTCCGCCCGCGCTCTGCTCCAGATGCGTGCTCAACCTGCCGGGGAGCGTCGCCGGGTCGTCGACCTCCAGGCTGGACAGCAGGAGTTTCACCGGGTGGCCGTGGTCCCGGATCCGCCGGTGGATGCGCTTGAGGACGGCCACCTCGGCCCAGCGGATGTCCTCGGCGGTGAGGGCGATACCGCGGACGCCCGCTTCGTGGTGCAGGTCGGCGTTGGCGCCGAAGCGGCCGATCATGTGGGTGAAGACGGCGCGCCACCGGTCCAGGGCGACACCCCGCCGGCGGGCCTCGGCCAGCCCGGACTCGACGGCCTCTGCGCAGGCGAGGAACTGCGGAACGGTGTACGAGAGCGTGTTGTTGACGGAGATCCCGTGGCCCACGAGCCGCCGGATCACCTCGTACCCGGCGGCGGAGCCGGGCACCTTCACCATCAGGTTCGGCGCCGTCCGGGCGATCCGCCCGGCCTGCTCGAGCATGAGGTCGGCGTCGAACATCAGACGCGGATCGAGCTGGCCGGAGACCCAGCCGAACCGTCCCCCGCTCGCCTCCCACATCGGCAGCATCCGCGCCGCCGCCCGGCGGAGGGCCTCCTCGTACACGAGGCGGAAGGTGCTCTCCACGTCGGGGAAGCTCTGGCCGCGGATGAGTGCGTCGATCTCCCGGCCCCACATGCCGGGGGAGGCGAGAATGCTCTGCGCGACCAGCGAGGGGTTGGTCGTTATTCCGCGCACGAGTGAGTCGTCGGGTTTCTCCGGGCACAGGAACCGGTCGAGTTCGCGCGCCCAGCGATCCCGGGTTTCCCGGTCCGGCGCCTCCTTCAGGAAACCGTCCCGCCACCGGGGGAAATCGAGCGGTGAGGAATCCCACCAGATTTCGGCCGCAGGACTGACGCGCTGCAGTTCTTCAAGAACGAGCGGCATGCGAGAGTGACCTTCCGATCCGATCCCGGGCTCCGGGAGAGAGGGACAGACTTACTGAAGCAGTGCGTTCTCACGGGCTGATATCGATGCGCTCACGGGCAGTCCCGACGACCACTTCGCGAGCAGGTCCAAAAGCGCGGTCATCGAGTCGAAGGTGACGGCGCCGGCCGCGGCGAGAGACGCCGCCGTGCCGTTCTCCGGCGGTGCGTAGCCGAAGACGGCCATGCCGGCGGCGACGGCCGCCAGCACCCCGGGAAGGCTGTCCTCGACGACGGCGCAGCGTTCGGCCGGAACCCCCGTGTCCCGGGCCGCGTGGAGGAACAGTCCGGGGTCCGGCTTCCAGGAGCCGACCTCGTACGCGCTGTAGATGCGACCCTGGAAGAGGGGCAGCAGCCCGGTCAGTCCGAGGGTGTGCTCGATCTTCTCGCGGGGTGCGCTGGAGGCGGTGCAGAACGGGGTCGTGAGTTCGTCGAGCACCTGCCGCACGTGCGGAACGGGCCGCAGGGACGTGGTGAACAGGGCCGCCGCCCGGCGCCGGAACTCCGGCACGAAGTCGGGGGGAAGGGCCCTGCCGAGCCTCTGCTCCAACTCGGCGACCCACGCGGCGACCTTCCGTCCGCGGATGAGGGCGAGTGCGTCGGCCGGCGAGAAGCGGAGCCCCTCGGCCGCCACCAGCTCCCGCATGGCCTGCGCGCTGAGGGTCTCGCTGTCCACCAGAACACCGTCGCAGTCGAAAACGACCAGTCTTTTCGCCACCGGGGGTGTTCCTTCCGTCGAGGTGTGAACGGGTCCCAGAACAGCACGGCGGTCTCACGATTCGCTCCTGGCCGGATACCGACAGGGGAGATGCACGCAAAGACCGGCAAACCGGGCGCGGATGACAGAGTCCTCGGCGATATGGAGTTGCCGCTGGAGGCCGCCGCGACCTTCCGGATACGTTCTGCGGCAGGGGCATCGCTGATTGACGTCAGCGTTCGATCACGGCTGAACCATGTCCGGGGATTCACCTCGGACCGCAGTCCGGAGTGTCCATACGAGAGGAATTCCCCATGGAGTTCGGAGTTCTCGGTCCGCTTTCCCTCACGGATCCACCGGTGAGTCCCCTGTCCGCGATCGCGCCGGACCACGGCGCGGGCGCAGCCACCGAACGGCTCCCTTCCGCGCCCAAGACACGACAGCTCCTCGCACTGCTCCTGCTGCACGCCGGGGCCCAGGTCTCGCTCGGTACCTGTGTGCAGGAACTGTGGGGCGACGACTCGCCCCGCAGCGCCGTGCAGAGCGTCCACACCCGGGTGTTCCAGCTCCGCCGGGCACTGGCCGGCCTGCCCTCAGTGGGCTCGGTGCAGGCCGCGAAGCGCATCCTGGAGACGCGCCACCAGGGCTACCTGCTGCACGTCCCGCAGGGCGGCCTGGACCTGCACGCGCTGGACGCGCACATGGCCGAGGCCCGCCGGGCCCGGGCCCTCGGCGACGACGCGCTGTGCGCCGCCGCACTGCGCTCCGGACTGGGCCTCTGGCGCGGACGGACGCTCGTCGACATCGAGGCGGGCCCGCACCTCCAGGCCCGCATCTCCCACCTGGAAGGGGTGCGGATGACCGCACTGGAGCAGTCCCTGGACGCCGAGCTGCGGCTCGGTCTCCACCACGAGCTGCTCTCCGAGCTGAGCCTGCTGGTCTCCCGCCATCCGACGCACGAGAACCTGCACGCCCAGTACATGATCGCCCTCTACCGGTCGGGACGCACCGCCCACGCGCTGGACGTCTTCCAGGCCCTGAGCCGCCATCTCGGCGACGAACTCGGCATCGAACCGTCGCGCCGGCTGCGGACGCTGCAGACCGCCGTGCTGACCGAGAGCTCGGAGCTGGACCTGCGGCCGCCGGAGAACCTGAGACTTTCGCTGGACCTGGTCAGCACCGGCCGCTGAGACACCGCCCGCCGCGTGCCGGCG
Source organism: Streptomyces sp. MS06 (assembly GCF_047200655.1). Taxonomy (NCBI): domain Bacteria; kingdom Bacillati; phylum Actinomycetota; class Actinomycetes; order Kitasatosporales; family Streptomycetaceae; genus Streptomyces; species Streptomyces sp. MS06. Next base: position 62,726 of record NZ_JBJZOJ010000036.1, on the reverse strand, counting down.
CCCCCGCACCGCCCTACGGCCCCGCACCGGCCCGCACCCCCCGCACCGCCGTACGGCCCCGCACCGGCCCGCACCCCGCACCGGCCCGCACCCCCCGTACCGTCCCGCATCCCCGCACCGCCCCGAACCGGGCGCGGCCGGGCAAGGCCCCGGGCGGACGCCCCCGCGGGGCGCCCCGGCCGGCGCGCCCCGCCCGTGCACCGCCCCTCCCCGACCGGATGACAAGGAGAGCCATGTCCCGCCGCCTGTTCACCTCGGAGTCGGTCACCGAAGGCCACCCCGACAAGATCGCCGACCAGATCAGCGACGCCGTGCTCGACGCGCTGCTGCGGGAGGACCCGCGGTCGCGTGTCGCCGTGGAGACCCTCATCACCACGGGACACGTCCAGGTGGCGGGCGAGGTGACCACCCGGGCCTACGTCCCCGTGGCGGAACTCGTGCGCGAGAAGATCCTGGAGATCGGCTACGACTCGTCGGCGAAGGGATTCGACGGCGCCTCCTGCGGGGTGTCGGTCTCCCTGGGATCCCAGTCGCCGGACATCGCCCGAGGGGTGGACGGGACGGACCCGGCCGACGGCGCGCAGGACGCCCCCGGTCCGGCCGCGGACCCGCTCGACCGGCAGGGTGCCGGGGACCAGGGCCTGATGTTCGGCTACGCCACCGACGAGACCCCGGAACTGATGCCGCTTCCGGTCCACCTGGCCCACCGGCTCTCCCACCGCCTGGCCCGGGTCAGGAAGGACGGGACGCTTCCCTACCTGCGTCCCGACGGCAAGACGCAGGTCACCGTCGAGTACGACGGCGACCGGCCGGTCCGGCTCGACACCGTCGTCGTCTCCTCCCAGCACGCCCGCGGCGTCGACCTGGACGGTCTGCTCGCCCCGGACGTCCGGGAGCACGTCGTGGAGCACGTCCTCGCCGGACTGGACGCCGACGGCGTCAAACTGGAGACCGACGGATACCGGCTGCTGGTGAACCCGACCGGCCGGTTCGAGATCGGCGGCCCGATGGGCGACGCGGGGCTGACCGGCCGGAAGATCATCATCGACACCTACGGCGGCATGGCCCGGCACGGCGGCGGCGCGTTCTCCGGCAAGGACCCGTCCAAGGTCGACCGCTCGGCGGCCTACGCGATGCGCTGGGTCGCCAAGAACGTCGTCGCCGCGGGCCTGGCCCGGCGCTGCGAGGTCCAGGTCGCCTACGCCATCGGCAGGGCCGAACCGGTCGGACTGTTCGTCGAGACCTTCGGCACCCACACCGTCCCCGCCGCACTCATCGAGCAGGCGATCACCGAGGTCTTCGACCTGCGGCCGGCCGCGATCATCCGCGACCTCCGGCTGCTCCGCCCGATCTACTCCCGGACCGCGGCGTACGGCCACTTCGGCCGCGAGAGCGCCGACTTCACCTGGGAGCGCACCGACCGTGCCGCCGAACTCCGCCACCGCGCCGGGGTCTTCCGGTGAGCGCGCCCGTCGCGCCGCCCGCGGCTGCCCGGGCCGGGGACCGCAGCCCGGACCGGGACGTCCCGCTGCCGGACGCGGGCGCCGGCCGGCCCGGCTTCTCCTTCGAGTTCTTCCCCCCGAGGACCGGGGCGGGTGAACGCACGCTCTGGGAGGCGGTCCGCCGTGTGGAGGCCCTGTCGCCGGACTTCGTCTCCGTCACCTACGGCGCCGGCGGTTCGTCCAGGCAGCGCACGGTCGAGGCCACCCGGCGGATCGCCGCCGAGACGACACTGCGGCCCGTCGCCCATCTGACGGCCGTCGGGCACTCGGTCGCCGAACTGCGGCGCATCGTCGGCCAGTACGCCGACGCGGGGGTCCGGGACGTCCTGGTCCTGCGCGGCGACCCGCCGGGAGACCCGGGCGGCCCCTGGACCCCGCACCCCCGGGGCTTCCGGCACGCCGTCGAACTCGTCGAACTCGTCCGCTCGCTGGGCGACTTCTCCGTCGGAGTGGCCGCGTTCCCCGAACGCCACCCGCGCTCGGCCGACTGGCCCACCGACATCCGGCACTTCGTCGCCAAGTGCCGGGCCGGCGCCGACTACGCCATCACGCAGATGTTCTTCCACGTGGAGGACTACCTGCGCCTGCGCGACCGGATCACTGCGGCCGGCTGCGACACGCCGATCATCCCGGAGATCATGCCCGCCACCGACGTGCGGCAGATCCGCCGCTTCGCCGCGCTGAGCGGCGCCGCCTTCCCCGCCGCCCTCGCCGCGCGCCTGGAGGCGGCCCGCGGCAACCCGGCCGAGGGGCACCGCATCGGGGTCGAGTACGCGACCGCGATGGCGGCGCGACTGCTGGAGGAGCAGGCGCCCGGACTGCACTACATCACCCTCAACCGGTCCTCGGCGACGCTCGAGATCCACCGCAACGTCCGGCCCGCCCACCCCCGTCCGACGCACCTCCGGCCCGTCCGCGCCCACCCGGCCCGGACCCATCCGGTCCAGGCCCGCCCCGCCCACGTCCACCCCGCCCACGCCCACCACTGAACGGCCGCCACCGACCCGGCCGGGGAGGGAAACCATGCGCATCGCCGTCACCGGTTCCATAGCCACCGATCACCTGGCCACGTTTCCCGGGAGGTTCACCGACCAGCTGATCGAGGGCCGACTCGACCACGTGTCCCTGTCCTTCCTCGTCGACGAGCTCCACGTACGCCGCGGGGGGACGGCGGCCAACATCGCCTTCGGCCTCGGCCTGCTCGGCACCGCCCCCCTCCTCGTCGGCGCGGTCGGGCCCGACTTCGACGGCTACCGGACGTGGCTCGAGGAGCACGACGTGGATACCGCGCAGGTGCGGGTGTCGCGCACCCGGCCGACGGCGCGGTTCATGTGCACCACGGACGAGGACCACAACCAGATCGCCTCGTTCTACGCGGGGGCGATGGCCGAGGCCTCCCTCATCGACCTCGACCGGGTGTGCGCGGACGGCTCCGTCGGCCTGGTGCTGGTCTCCCCGAACGATCCGGAGGCGATGCTGCGCCACACCGAGCAGTGCCGGGAACTCGGGCTCCCGTTCGCCGCCGACCCCTCGCAGCAGCTCGCCCGCCTCGGCCGGGAGGAGGTCCGCCGGCTCGTGAACGGGGCGCGGTGGCTGTTCACCAACGAGTACGAGGCGGCCCTGCTGCTGGAGCGGAGCGGCTGGACACGGGAGGAGGTGCTGGGCCGGGTCGGGGCGTGGATCACCACCCGGGGGGCCGACGGGGTCCTGGTCGCCGCGTTCGGGACGCGACCCGAGGTCTTCCGCGCGGTGCCCGCGGCCGGAGCCGTCGATCCGACCGGTGTCGGCGACGCGTTCCGTGCCGGGTTCCTCGCCGCGTACAGCTGGGGGGTGCCGGTCCGCGGGGCCGTCCCGCTGGGCTGCGCGCTGGCCACGACGGTGCTGGAGGCCGTCGGCCCGCAGCAGTACGAGGTGTCGCCGCCGGACCTGCTGCGCCGGGTCGGGGCGGTGCACGGCGACCGGGCCGCCGCGCTGCTCGCCCCGCACCTGGCGGCCCGGGTGCCGGCGGCCGACGGGCGGGTGTTCGCCGCCGGGGACGAACGATGACCGGAGTGCACCACCCGGCCGACGTCCCGGCGGACAGCCCGGTACTGGGCGGACTGGCGGCGGAAGGGGTGTCCTTCTGGCTCGCCGGGCTGAGCCGGCCGGTGCTCGCCGACGGCACGCTGGCACGCTGGATCGCCCAGGCGCACATCACCGGACTGGTGCTCTCCTCCGCGGCGATGACGTGTGAGATCCGCCGGGCCGGCGACCACGCCTACCGCGAGCAGCTCGGCCTCCTCGCGCAGCGGCACGCCTCGCCGGAGGAGACGGTGCGGGCCCTGTTCGCCTACGACGCGCGCTGGGCGTGCGACCTGCTGTCCGCCGCGCACACGGCGACCGACGGCCTCGACGGCTGGGTCTGCGTGGAACTCGACGCCCGACTGGCCCACGACCACCGGTCCGCGGTCGAGGAGGCACGGGCGCTGGCCGCCGCCGTCAACCGGCCGAACCTCCTGGTGACCGTGGCCGCCGCCGGCGCCGGTCCGGCCGTGGCGCGCGAGTGCCTCGCCGACGGGATCGGCGTGAACGTGTCCCTCATCCACTCGGCCGAGCGCTACGGGGAGGTCCTCGACGCCTGCTGGGAAGGGCTGGAGCGGGCGCACCGGGCCGGCCGGGACGCGGCCCGTGTGGCGTGCGCCGCCACCTGGGAACTGGCCGAGGTGGAAGCGGCGGTGGACGAGCGCCTCGGTGCGCCGGGCGGTGCCGCGGGCGCCGCCGCCCTGCGGGGCCGTACCGCCCTCGCGCTCGCCCGCACCGCCCACGACCTCCAGGACCGCAGGCTCGACTCGGAGCGGTGGCGCGGGCTGCGCAACGCGGGAGCCCGCCCGCACCGGCTGGTCTGGTCCGGCGCCGGAGCGGCCGAGAGCCGCCCGGACCCCGGCCGCCTGGCCGCGCGCGTGCGCCAGGTCGAGGAGATCGTGGCCTGGCGGACCGTGCACGTGCTGACCCGGGCCGAGCTGGCGGAGACCGCCCGCCGCGCGAGGCCGCGCGGGGACTCCCTGATGGGGGAGTCCACGGCGGCCCTCGACGTGGTGGCGGCGCTGCGGCGGCGCGGCATCCGCCTCGGCCCGCTGGCGGCGGACCTGGAACGGCGGCGGCTGCGGCGGGCGGAGCGCGACCGGCGGGAACTCCTCGACGCGGTGCAGGGCCCGCCGGCCGTCAGGGCGCGGCGGTGAGGTCCGCGTCCGCGGGGGACGGGCGCCGCCCCGGGAACGCACCGCCGACCAGGGCCAGCAGCGGAGCCGCCTTCACGGCCGTCTCCTCGAACTCGGCCGCCGGATCCGACAGGGCCGTGATCGCCCCGCCGATGCCGTACCGCACCCGCCCCGGCGTGACGACCGCGGTGCGGATGACGATGCTCAGGTCCGCGGCGCCGTGCAGCGAGAAGTACCCGACGGCACCCGAGTAGACGCCGCGCGCTCCGCCCTCCAGCGCGTCGATGATCCGCATGGTCCGCTCCTTCGGAGCCCCGGTCATGGAGCCCCCCGGGAACGCGGCGCGCACGCAGCGGACCGCGCTGCTGTCCGGCCGCAGCGTGGCGCGCACGGTGCTGACCAACTGGTGCACGGTGGCGTACGTCTCCACGGCGAACACGTCGGACGCGGTGACCGAGCCGGTCCGCGCGCACCGGCCGAGGTCGTTGCGGACCAGGTCGACGATCATCAGGTTCTCGGCGCGCTCCTTCTCGTCGGTGCGCAGCTCCTCGGCCAGGGCCCGGTCGTGCGCGGGGGTGGCGCCGCGCGGCCGGGTGCCCTTGATCGGCCGGGACTCGGCGGTTCCGTCGGCGCCGACCCGCAGGAAACGCTCGGGCGAACTGCTCAGCACGGACAACTCGCCGAACCGCAGCAGCGCGGCGTGGGAGCCGGGGCTGGCGCGCCGCAGCCGCCGGTACCCCTGCCAGGGGTCCAGTGCGGTGCGCACGTCGGCCATGTTGGTGAGGCAGATCTCGTACGACTCGCCGGCGGCGATCTGCTCCTGGCAGCGCCTGATCAGCTCCAGGTAGTCGTCCCGGTCGTGCCGCAGCTCGATCCGCGCCTCCCCGTCGGCCGGGGGTGCGGCGGGCGCGGGCCCCGGCCGCCTGCCGGCGAGGCCGGCCAGCCGGGCACTCGTCCCGTCCAGCCAGGAGACCGCATCGGAGCCGGCGCCCCGCTCCGCGAGTGCCAGCAGGTAGGTGGTCCGGGCGTGGTGGTCGAACACCACCGCACGGTCCGCGAACAGCATGCTCGCGTCGGCCTCGGCGGGCCGGGGGCCCGGCTCGCCTCCGCACTCGGCCTTGAGCCCGTACCCCAGACTGCCCACCCAGCCCAGCACGAAGTCGAACGGCAGGTCCGGGGCGTCGACGCGCAGCGCGCGCAGGTCCTCGTCGAGCCAGTCCAGGAAGCCGCCGGTCACCAGCCGGACGCCGTCCCGTGAGGTGATCCGCACGGTGCGGCTGCGGGTGTCGGCCGTGGCGACGCGGGCGAGGGGGCCGGAGGCGTCCCCCATGAAGGAGAACCGGCCGGAAGCGCCCTCGGTGCGGCTGCTGTCGAGCCAGAAGGCGTGCGGGGCCGCCGCGTACAGTTCCCCGAAGACCACCTCGTCGTCCCAGTCGGTGGCCAACCGGCGGACGTGGAGCTCCAGTCGGCGCCCTCGGGGCGCCTTCCTCCGGAGTGCCGGACGGGGTGCCGGACGGGGTGCCCGACCGGGTGCGGGCCCGTCGCGCCGGGGCCGGCCCTGCCGCAGGAAGTTGTGCAGGATCCGGTGCCCGTGCCGGGTGCCGATGGACTCGGGGTGGAACTGGACACCCCACAGGGGGCGTTCGCGGTGGCGCAGCCCCATGAGGGTCCCGTCCGGGGTGCGGGCGGTCGCCTCGAGGGCGGGGGGCAGACCGTGCACGGTGAGGGAGTGGTACCGCACCGCGTCGAAGGGGTTGGGCAGGCCGGCGAAGATCCCCTCTCCGCGGTGGTGAACGGGCGAGACGCGGCCGTGGCGCGGTTCCGGTGCCCGGCCCACCGCCCCGCCCGCCGCGAGCGCGATGCCCTGGTGGCCCAGGCACACCCCCAGCAGCGGGACGGGGGAGAGGTCCACGAGGTCCCGGCAGATCCCGAAGTCGCCCGGGCGGCCCGGGTGCCCGGGGCCGGGGGAGACCACGACGTTGTCGAAGGCGGACAGGTGGCCGATCCGCCAGTGCGGGTCGTCGTTGCCGACGACGGTGGGTTCCCGGCCCGACAGCTCGGTCAGGTAGTGGAACAGGTTGTAGGTGAAGGAGTCATGGTTGTCCACGAGCAGCGTCCGCATCCGGCAGCGGCTCCTCCCTGTGGTCGGTGCCCTCAGGCGCGGACGAGGTCGCGGCGGGTCCCGGCCGGCCGCCGGCGGGCGCGGGCCGGGCATATCTCCAGCAGCAGGTGCTCGACCCGGTCGGGTCCCTCCTCGACCGTCCGGCGGTCGAGGGTGTGCAGTTCCCGGTCGCACTCCCCGGCGATCTCCCGGAGCGCGTGCAGGTTCCCCCGGTCGCTGAAGTGCAGCAGGGCGGTACCGTCGTCGGTCAGGTGGTGCACCACCTCGGACAGGTACCGGCGGTGCGTGCGGTAGCCGGCGTCCACGTAGGCCCGCTCGTGGATGCTCCGGTACGCGTAGTCGGCGGGCGCCAGGACGTAGTTGGAGCTCCAGAAGACCTGGTCGAACCGGGCGTCCGGGGCGAGCGCGGCGAACAGGTCGCTGCGCAGTGCCGTGACGCGGTCGTCGACCCGGTGGCGCCGCGCGTTCATCCGGGTGTTCTCGACGGCGTGCTCGTTGATGTCCGCGGCTACGACCGAGGCGCAGCCGCGGAGGGCGGCCTGGACGGCGATGAGGCCGGTGCCGCAGCCGACCTCCAGCAGGGACGGGGCGGGGGCGGCCGATCCGGTGCCGGTCAGGCCGAGGAACTCGGCTCCGATGCGGGTGGAGGGGGAGTAGAGGGGAGCGAAGACCTCGTCGAGCAGGTCCCAGTCGCGGTCGAGGAGGCGGAACTCGCGGGGCCGGTCCGGCCGGGTCAGCGAGTGGTTGCTGCGCTCGAGCGACTTGACGTGGCTGCGAATGTGCGACATCGAACCTCCGTAGGGGTGCGTGCATCGCTCCGGTCGTGCCGAACGCCCCACAGCTTTCTCGATCGGTGGTCCGGGCAGGAAGGTGCTCGGGTGACAGAACTGACCCTCCCGAGTGGTGGCTCGGCCACTGTGACGGTGCGACAAGTTACATGGAATGATGTGAAATGTTTCACACGTGTCAAACTTGACAGAAGGGGGATGGGGTATTCTCGGGAGCTGAAGGCTCGCCACCACGGAATGCGGATCAGGGGGGAGCGTGTGGAGTCAGTGGGGGGAACGGGGTCCGGTGACGAGCGGCCGGACGAGGCCGCGGCGATGCTCTTCGTTCTGGAACTCCTCGCGGGCGAGGCTCCGTCGGGCCGTATCGAGGAGGCGGTCCGCAGCTTCTCCGGCGCCGCGCGCCGGGGTGAGGCCGTGCGCCTGGAGCGCGCCGGCCAGCTCGCGCTGAGGGTGCACTCGCAGTTCGCCCGCCGCCGGCAGCGCGAGGCCGAGCTGTCCGCCCTGGTCGACACCGCGCGCGATCTGACGCTCCCCTACGGACTGGACGCGCTCCTGGAACTCATCACCCGGCGTACCCGCAATCTGTTTGGCATGGACATGTCTTACATCACCATTCAGGACGGCGCCTCCGGGGACAGCTACGTGCGGACGTCGGACGGGCACGCCTCCGCGCTCACCGTCGGCTACCGGGTGCCGCGAAGCTGGGGGCTCGGCGACAGGTCGACCGAGAAGAACGTCCCGATCTGGACGCCCGACTACCTCTCGGACGACAGCTTCCGGCACTCGGCCGTGCTCGACGAGGTGGTGCGCGCGGAGGGCATCCGGGCCATCATCGCCGCACCGCTGGTGGTCGGCTCCGACACCTTCGGCGTGCTCTACGCGGCCGACCGGAACATCCGCCACTTCAGCGTCGGCGACGTCTCCCTGATGAGTTCGCTCGGCGGACTGGCCGCCGTCGCCCTGGAGAAGACCCGCTCCCTGGAACGCAGCCACTCGGACGTCGCCGACCTCACCGAGTTCCGCCGGTTCGGGGAACTGCACAGCAGGCTGGTCGACCTCGCCATGACCGGCAGCGACCTGCAGGCCCTGACCGCCGAGGTGGCCACCGCGCTCGACGGGGCGGTACTGGTCCGGGACGTGGAGAACCAGCAGCTCGCGGCCGTCGGGGAGCTGCCCCCGATCGACGAGGCGGCCGCACTGGCCGCCGCCCGCGCCGCAGCCGCCCGCCGCGAACCGGTCGGCGTCGGCGACGGCACCGGCGTGTGGCTCGCGCCCGTCACCGCCGGCGGGGAGGAACTCGCGGTGATGCTGCTGCACCCGCGGACACCCCCGGGCGACACCGGCCTGCGCCGGATGCGGCTGACGGCACAGGCGGTCGCCGTCTCGCTCCGGGTCCACCGCAGCGAGGCGGCGGCCGCCGGCCCGTTCCGCGACGAGCTCTTCGACGACCTGCTGGCCGTGGAGCGGCGCCCCCTCAAACAACTCGAACTGCGCTCCGGCAGGCTGGGCATCTCACCCGGCCAGCCCCTCGTCGTGCTGGTGGTGCGCCCCGAGGGCGGCACCGCCGGGCGCGCCGCGAGCTGGGCCGCGTCGTACACCCGCCGCACCGGCGGTCTGCGCAGCATCCAGAACGGCTGCCTCTCCCTGCTGCTGCCCCTGCCGGCCGACACCGGGCCGGGAAACCGCGGGCGCGCCGGCTCCCTCGCCCGCTCGGTGTCCGACCAGCTCTCCGCACTGCTGGGCCATCCGGTCACCGTGGGCGTGAGCGGACCCGTGCACAGCCTGGAACTGGTCCGCCGGGCCCACCAGGAGGCCATGCGCTGCGTCGAAACGCTCGTCGCCCTCGGCAACGGCGGGGCCTGCGCGTCCGTGGAGGACCTCGGGTTCCTCGGCATCCTGCTCTCCGACGACCGGGACGCCTCCGCCTTCATCGAGGCGACCATCGGACCCGTGCTCCACTACGACGCGCAGCGGCTCACCGAACTGACCAGGACGCTGGACACCTACTTCGCCGCGGGCGGCAGCCAGACGCACGCCGCCCAACTCCTGCACGTACACCCCAACACCGTCTCGCGCCGCCTGGAGAGGGTGGCCGAACTCCTCGGTGCGGACTGGTCGGCACCGGAGAAGGCACTCGAGGTGCAGCTCGCCCTGCGGCTGCACCGCACCCACCGCGTACTGCGCCGACAGCAGGGCGACGACGGCGCACCGGGGAACACCCCCGCTCAGGCGGAGCGCCCGAGCGCCTCCGCGCCCCCGACGCCCCCCGGCGAGTAGCCGGCCGGGTCCGCGGACCTCAGAGCCGAGATCGCGTACGCGCACGAGGCCAGCGTCATGTGCCGGTGCCAGCCCCGCAGCGACCTGCCCTCGAAGTCGCGCAGCCCGACCGCCTCCCCGTGGGTGCGCCATCCCCGCACCACCTCTTCGTGCAGGCGGGTGAGGCCCAGCAGCGCCGGGGCGGACGCGGCGCGCACATTGGTCAGCCACACCTCCCCCGGCGGGCGGCGGACGTCGTGCCACACCCCCAGAGCGGTGAGCGGCCCGGCGCCCGGCCCACCGCCCGCGAGGCGCACCCGGGTGGTCGCGAAGACCGGCCCCGACCGGCCGGTCGGCCCCGCCGCCGCGGCCGGACCCACCGGTCCGGACGCGGTGCGGGACGGCAGCGGGCCGCCCAACCGCAGCGCGCCGTCGAGCATCCGCTGCGCCGGGACGAAGCGCCGCACCCGGTCTCCCGGCACGGGATGATCCGCCGTCACCTCCACCCGCCCGCTGGTCCGCACGGCGACCGGGAAACCGCTCCCCAGGTAGCGCGCGGCCAGGTGCTCCTCCCCCGGCACCCCGCGCAGGTCGAGCAGCGCGGGCCGCGACGGGTCCCCCCAGCCGCGCACGTCCTCCAGCAGCTCGGCGATGCCGTCCCCGGAGGCGACGGGGGCGACGGAACCGACGGAGGCGACGGCACCGACGGGGGCGGGGGGACGAGCAGGAGGGACGGTGGCGACCGCAGGCGCGGAGGCGGCGGGAGAGGCGGCTTCAGGGGCGGCCGCCGCACCGGTGGCAGAGGAGGCACGGGCGCCGGGGTCGGCAGGACCGCCGGGGTCGGCAGGACCGCCGACCGGGCCCGCACCTCCGTCCGGCCGGCGCCCGGACAGCCGGAGCCGCCAGCTCACCGGCGCGCACACCCGCGCGGAGGCCAACCAGGCGCCGTACGCCTGCTGGCCGTTGACCACCTGGTGGGCATCGGGCGAGAAGTGCCGCCCCACCCCCACACTGTGCCGCCCCGCCTTGGGTATCGACACCGGCACCAGCACCCACGCGGACGCCGGGACCGAGCTCTCCAGGAAACGCGTCAGCGACCGGCGCAACGGCAGCCACTCCCACTGCGAGCGGCTGACGAAGTGGTGCAGCCGCTGTGCGTCGCCGGGGACGCCGACGGCCGCCGCGATGTTCGCGATCGACCTCCGCCCCTCGGCTCTCAGCAGCCCCTCCACGTACTGCCGTGCCCGGATGCGCTGGTCGTAGCGGCGGAACTCGGCGAACAGGTCGGCGCAGAGCCGAGTGGCGATGTCCTCCATGACACACCAGGCTTCTCGCCCCCGCCGCCCGGCACGAGGTGCAGGGGGCACACCGCTGCCGCCCGCCGGTGGTGGCCCGGCCACCACCCCGGCCCGCCCGCGGACCCGAAACCACCCGAAAGGGGTACCGCGGTGGTGGCCCGGCCACCACCGCCCCACCCGGCCGGCCCCGTCAGCCGAGGAAGTCCAGCAGCGCGGCGAGCAGTTGCGCGGGCGCGTCCAGCGGTACCAGGTGCCCGGCGCCGGGGACGAGCCGCAGACGGGCCCCGGGGATCAACGACGCCAGCTCGTGTGCCTTGGCCACCGGAATCCAGGAGTCCTCCTCACCCCAGCACACCGTCACGGGGAGGGAGATGTCGGGGTACAGCGGCTGCACCTCGTCGGTGTAGCGCTGGTCGGCCTGCGCGATCTGCCGGTAGAACGCCGCCTGCCCCGTCCGGTCCGCCCACGGCGCGGCGAGCGCCTCGGCTGCGCCCGGGCGCAGCCCCCGGTGGCTCGCGGAGCCGATGTACTCCCGCACGAGCGCGCGGTGCAGCGAGGGCGGCAACTGCTCGAAGACGGAGGTGTTCTCACCGACCAGCCGGAAGAACGGCGAGCCCCACGGCGCGAGCGCCACCGGGTCGACCAGGGCCAGCCGCCGGTAGGGGACCCGGTGCAGCAGGTGGGCCCGGAGCGCGACACAGCCCCCGAAGTCGTGGGCGACGACGGAGGGCTCGGGCAGCCGCCAGTGCTCCATCAGCTCTGCGAAGACCCGGCCCTGCGCGGCGAGCGACACGTCCTGGCCCTCGGCCATCTCGGAGGCGCCGTAGCCCGGCATGTCCCAGACGAAGACCTGGCGGCCCCCGGCAGCGAGCGTGGAGGCGATCTCCGCCCACACGTACGAGGAGAACGGTGTGCCGTGCAGCAGCACGACGGGCTCCCCGTCGGCCGGCCCCAACCGGTCCCACCGGACCTTCCCCGCGCTGCTGCCGAAGACCCTGTTCAACTCCCAGGTGTCCAAAGCTCTTTCCTTCCCGCCCTCATCGGGCCCTGGATGCGGTCCGGAGCCCCGCTGCCGACGCCCCGCGGAAAGCCTCTCACCCGGGCACCTGCCGTGTACGGCCCGCAGTCCCCCCGGCCGGTCCCCCCCGCCCCTCCGGCGCCGCCGGCCCGTCCCGCACCTCACCGGGCCGTCAGCGCGCGCGTTCCCGCACCACCCGCGCCAGGTCCAGCCGGCGCACCGCGCGTGCCGCCGGGAGCTGGGAGAGCGCCGCCGCCGCCAGCACCGCCGCCGCGCTGATCAGCAGCGCGGGCCAGCCCAGCGACAGCCGCAGGGAGAAGAGGTCGCTGTTGAACGACTGCAGGAAGGCCCAGGCGGCCGCGGTGCCCGCGGCCAGTCCGGCGGGCACCGCCAGCAGCACGGCGGTCAGGTTCTCGGCGGCCAGCACTCCGGCCACGCGGCGCAGCGGCACACCGGCCGCGCGGAGGGTGGCCAGCTCCACGGTGCGTTCCGCGACGTTCACCGTCATCGTCACGTAGATCACGGTGAAGGCGAGCGCTCCGCCGAGCGCCAGCATGCCGCCGATGAACACCCAGAACAGGCCCAGGTACCGGTTGGCCTCGTCGCGCAGCGCCTGCTCGTCGGTGTAGGCGAGCACCCCGGGCAGCCGCAGCACCGCGCCGCGCACCTCGTCGCGGCCGGCCCCGGAGGTGCCGTCGGCGAATTGCAGCAGGTACCCGGTCAGGGCGGTGCCGGTGGCCGCCCGGACCGTGCTCCGGGTGCCGTACAGCGAGGTGCCCATCGGCTCCTCGACCAGCCCGGCGAGCCTCACCTGACGGCCCGGCTGCCCGGGCACCGTGACGGTGAGCAGGTCGCCGGTGTGCACGTGCAGGCGGCCGGCCAGCGCGGCCCCGGCGAGCTCTCCGTCGTCCGGAAGGTGCCGCCACCGCCCGGACGGGGTGCGGAAACCGTGCATGGTGGTGCCCGGCTGAAAGCCCGTCAGGGTCGTCGCGTACGAGCGGCCGTCGCGGGCGGCGGTCACCCGGACCGTGGCCACCGGCTCCACCGCACGCACCCCCTCGACCGCGCCCAGCCGCCGGGCCAGGTCCGCGGCCCCGGGGTCGGAGATCACCGTGGCGTCCTGCCGCTGCACCCGGTCGAAGTGCTCGGCGAGCACCGCCCGCATCGACGTGATCATCCCCACCGACGACAGCACCAGCACGAGCGCCAGCACGCTGCCGGTCATCGTCGCGAGGGTCCGCCGGCGGCTGCGGCCCAGGTCGCGCAGCGCCATCCGCCAGGTGAGCGGGAGCCGGCGGAACCGGGCGAGCAGCCGCCCCCAGTGCCGTGGGCGCATCAGCGGCACGGCACGCCCGCGCATCGCCTCGGCGGGTGGGGTACGGGCGACGGACAGCGCCGGCGCCCCGCCCGCGACCAGCCCGACCAGCACACCGAACACCAGCCCGGCGGCGGCGGTGCCCGGGTGGCGGCCGAGCACCGTGTCGGGCACGTCCAGGGCGGAGGTGTAGGCGCGGGTCACCGCGGCCGTGGCGAACACGCCCAGCACGGCCCCGGCCACCGCGCCGGCCGTCCCGGTGAGCACCGCGTGCCCGAGGTAGTGGCGCACCAGGGCCCCTCGGCGGGCGCCGGCAGCCAGCAGGGTGCCGATCACCGCGCGCTCGGCGAGCACGATGCGGGTGAGCAGGACGTAGGCGGCCACCGCGGCGGCCGACAGGAAGAGCAGCGGGAAGGCGACGGCCAGTTCGGAGAAGCCCCGCAGGTCCTCGGCCAGGGCGGCGTGGGAGGGCTGCTCGGACCGGGTGACCACGTCGACGGCGCCCGCCTCCCGGAGCGCCGTCGCCACTCGCGCGGTGCCGTCCGATCGGCGTGCCGGACCGGTCAGCTCGACCAGGGCCTGGTCGGGAGAGCGCTGCCCGGCGAGGGAGAGCGCGGTCGGCTCCGGGACGAAGAGCACGGCGAAGGAGTGCGGGTCCACGATCAGTTCCTGGCGGCTGGGAGCGGGCCACAGGTACTCGGGGGACACGGCGATCCCGCGGACGGTCAGCGACCGCCAGCCGCTGCCGTCGTACACCCGCAGCCGGTCGCCGGGCGCCAAACCGAAGGTGCGTGCGGCGTGCTTCTCCACGAGCACGCCCGTCAGGTCGCCCGGGGCCGGCCGGGCGCCCGCGACCACGTCGACGCCGTTCACCGCCGGCTGCCGGCCGTCCGCGGGAAGCCCGACCACCCGCCCGCGCAGCCGGTCGCCGCCGATCGCGACCGGCAGGTCGTCCTGCGTGCGGCTCGCCACGGCCGCGACCCCGTCCAGGCCGCGCACCGCCGCCGCGAGCCGTCCGGCGTCGTCGCCGCGCGCCGTGAGATCGGCGAAGTGCAGCCGTTGGTAGGTGCGGTCGTAGGAGGCGCTGAGGTTGCGGTAGGCGTCGTAGCTGGCGGTGAAGAGGGTGACGCCGAGCATCACCGTCACCGCGACCGCGGCGAACTGGGCCAGCCGGCGGCGCAGATCGCGCCGGGTCTTGGTGAGCAGTACCCGCTTCACGGCGTCCCCGCCTCTCCCGCGCGCCCGCGCCCCGTCACCAGTTCACCCGTTCGGCGTCCACGGGCGCCTCCTGGCGCACCACGGACTGCACGCGCCCGTCGCGCATCGTCACCACCCGGTGCGCCATCGCCGCCACGGCGGCGTTGTGGGTCACCATCAGCACTCCGAGGCCCTCCCGGTTGGTGTCCTGGAGCAGGCGCAGGATCGTCCGGCCGGTGGCCATGTCGAGGGAGCCGGTCGGCTCGTCGGCGAGCAGCAGGTCTGGGTCGGTGACGAGAGCGCGGGCCAGGGCCACCCGCTGCTGCTCGCCGCCGGAGAGCTGGGCGGGGAAGGCGTCCGCCCGGTCGGCGAGCCCGACCGCCGCGAGCAGTTCCGAGGCCCGCCCCCGGTCGCCCCGGCCGGTCAGTTCGGCGACGACCTCGATGTTCTCCCGGGCGGTCAGGGTCGCGATCAGGTTGAAGAACTGGAAGACGAAGCCGACGTGCCGCCGCCGGAAACCGGACAGCGAGCCCGGCGCCTGCCCGGTCAGTTCCCGCCCGGCCACCCGGATCCGCCCGTGGTCGGCCGCCTCGATGCCCCCGATCACGTTGAGCAGGGTCGTCTTGCCGGAACCGCTGGGTCCGAGCACGACCGCCAGCTCTCCCGGCTCGACGTCCAGGTCCACGTCGCGCAGCGCGTGGACGGTCGCGTCTCCCGTCCCGTAGCTCTTGCCCACCCCGCGCAGCAGAACGCCGCCCCGCAGTTTCGCCGTCGTCGTCATAGGCCCTCCTGCACCATCCCTTCCCGTCCCGCACCGGTTCTCCGCCCGACTGCGATTGTCGGGAGCATCCGGTCCGGGGGGCCAGGGCCGGTCAGCCCGCATCGGGCCCGCGGTGCCGGCCGAACGGCCCGGGAGCCGTCCGCCGAGGGCGCCGCGGACGCGGCGAAGCCCGGCGCGGCCCGCGGGCCGCGCCGGGCTTCCGCCACCCGGGGTGCGGGGGCGGCACGGCGCGGGTCACTCCGTGCGGCGCAGCGCGAACGTGGTGAGCACCGCCGCGTGGTCGGACGGCCAGTCGTTCCCGGCGACGTCGGGCCACGCCCGAGGGGTGCCGCTGACGACGGTGCGGGAGTCGAGGACGGTCAGGCCCCGTCCGTTGTGGAGGACGTAGTCGATGCGGTCCTGGGGTTCGGGGCGGCCGCTGCCGTCCTCGTGCTCGGGGTGGAGGGGGGACCAGGTGTGGCCGGGGTCGGCGGCCGGGTCCGGGTGGGCCTCGCGGTAGGAGTCGCGCAGGCCCGCCTCCTCGGCGGCCTTCGTCACCGGCCAGGCGACGTCCGGCCAGTCCAGGTGGGAGGGGGTGTTGAAGTCCCCGGTGAGCACCACCGGGGTGGGGCCGGCGGACCGCGCGATCCGCTGCAGGGTGTCCCGCATCTGTGCGAGCCGGACCTCTTCGTGGGCGACCAGTTCGGCCGGGGGGAGTCCGTCGAAGGCGGCCTCGTAGGGGCCGTACGGCGCGCAGTGGAGGTGGGCCGTCCAGACGTCGACCTCGTGCGCCCCGTCGACGCGGATGCGGACGCCGGCCGCGCCGTAGAAGCCGACCTCGGGGTCGCCGAGGTGGTCGGTGATCGGGTGGCGGCTGATGACGCCGAGGTTCCGGCCCGCCGTGTGGTGGTGCCAGCCGAGCGCCTCGGCGAGTTCCCGGGCCGCCGTACCGCCCGTTTCCTGCAGGCCCACGACGTCGGCGCCGGTGTCCAGGACGACCTTGAGTTGCTTGGCGCGGTGGTCGTCCACCTCCGCCCCGCCGAGCCAGAGGTTCCAGCTCAGCACGCGCAGCTCGCCGGGCAGCATGGCGCGCAGCCGTTCCGGGGCGACCCCTTCGAGGCTGTCCAGTACCGTCCGCCCGGGTGCCGCGGCGATCGGCGCCAGGGAAGGCACCGCGAGCACCGTGCAGCCGGCGGCCTCGGCGGAGGCGACGCCGGCCCGGGTGTCCTCGACGGCCACGCAGCGGGCGGGGTCGGCGGCGAGAGCGCGGCAGGCGGCGAGGTAGGGGTCGGGGGCGGGCTTGGTGTGCTCGGTGTCGTCGGCGGTGACGGTGACGGCGAAGCGGCCCGGGCCGAGCAGTTCGAGGACGTTGTCGGCGACGGCCCTGGGGGACGCGGTCACCAGGGCCGCGGGCACGCCCTCCCGGGCCAGGGCGTCGAGCAGGTCGAGCGCGCCGGGCCGCGGCACGATGCCGGCGCGGACCCGGTCGGCGAACGCCCGGTGGAGCGTGTCGGCGAGGTCGGCGGCCGGGGCGCCGGTGGCCGCGGACAGCCAGGCGGCGGTGTGCTCGACGGGCCGGCCGAGCACCATCGGCTGGTCCGCCTCGGTCAGTGCCCGACCGGCGACCTCCTCCACCGCCTCCCACCACAGCCGCTCGGTGTCGACGAGCGTGCCGTCCATGTCGAACAGGACGGCCTGGAGGGGGAGTCGTTGCATGGTTGTCTCTTTCACGTGGGGGGAGGGCCGTCGTCTGCGGGCCGGGGAAGCGGAGTCAGCGGGTGCGTGCGGCCACCAGTACCGGCCGGTCGGGCAGCGACACCCGTACGGCGGCCCCGGCGGCGAGGGGTGCGGCCTCGTGGGTGGGCAGGTCGGCCTTGACGTCGGTGCCGTCCGCGAGCCGTACGGTGAGCCGGGTGGCCGCACCGAGGAACGCGGTGGCGACCACCCGGGCGCCGCCCTGCGCGTCCGCCGCCACCCGGACGGCTTCCGGCCGTACCAGCACGTCCACCTCGGCCGTCGCGGGCACCTCCCCGTCGGAGGGGAGCCGCTGCCCGAGGACCTCGACCGAGGTGCCGTGCAGCCGTCCGGGGATCCGGCTCATCGTGCCGACGAACTCGGCGACGAAGGCGGTGGCCGGCCGCCCGTACAACTCGGCCGGGACCGCGCACTGTTCGAGTCTCCCGGCGCGCATGACCGCGACCCGGTCGGCCATCGACAGGGCCTCTTCCTGGTCGTGCGTGACGAACAGGGTGGTGATGCCGAGTTCCTGCTGGAGGCGGCGGATCTCCTCGCGCAGCGTCAGCCGCACCTTGGCGTCGAGCGCCGACAGCGGCTCGTCGAGCAGCAGGACGCGCGGGCGCAGGGCGAGCGCGCGGGCGAGCGCGACGCGCTGCTGCTGCCCGCCGGAGAGCTGGTGCGGGAACCGGTCGCCCTTGTCGCCGAGGCCCACCAGTTCGAGCAACTCGGCTGCGCGGGAGCGCCGTTCGGGCGTCCGTACCCTGCGCATGCGCAGTCCGAAGGCCACGTTGTCGAGAGCGGTGAGGTGCGGGAAGAGGCTGTACGACTGGAAGACCATCCCGGCGTCGCGGCGGTGGGCCGGAACCTGCGTGACGTCCCGGCCGTCGACCAGCACCTCACCGGCGTCGGGCTGCTCGAAACCGGCGAGCATGCGCAGGGCCGTGGTCTTGCCGCAGCCGGACGGACCGAGCAGTGCGAGCAGTTCGCCTGGCCGTACGGTCAGGTCGAGTCCGTCGAGGGCGACGCTGGTACCGAACGCGCGGCGCAGCGCGCGGAACTCGACGGTGGCGGCCTGATCGGTGGCGGCCGCCTTCTCGGGCGTGCCGGCGGTGGTGGTGGTCATGTTCGTTCCCGGGAGGCAGCGGTTCGGGTGCGCCCGCCGGCACCGGCGAGCACGAGGAGCAGTGCCCAGGTGACGAGCAGGCTGAGCACGGAGACGGCGACGGACAGCTGGGCCTGCGAGCCGCTGATGTTCACGATCCACACGGCGAACGGCTGGAAGCCGAGCAACTGGGCGACGGCGAACTCGCCGAGCACCAGCGCCAGGGTGAGGAAGGAGGCGTTCAGCAGCGCCCCGCGCAGGTTCGGCAGCACGGCCCGGACGAGCGCCTGCGGCCAGCTCGCGCCGCAGCTCCGGGCGGCCTCGACGAGGGTGCGCACGTCGACGGCGCGCAGCCCGGCGTCCAGGGCCCGGTACACGAAGGGCAGCGCCATCACGACGTAGGCGAGGACCAGTACGAACGGGAAGTCCGGGTTCTGGATCGCCACGAAGGTCTGGAAGAGCGGGGTGTGCGAGAGGTGGTCGGGCCCCCACTTCAGGACCGTGCCGATGCCCGCCACGAACGCGATCGGCGGCACGACCAGCGGCAGCGAGCAGACCGCCTCGACGACCGGCCGCAGCCCGGACGCGCCGAGCCGCAGCGCGACCATGGCGGGGACCATGAGCAGCAGGACGAGGGTGATGGTGGCGGCGGCCAGCTCCAGCGACAGCAGCAGGCTGGAGCCGAAGCCGGCGGTGGAGAGGATGCGCGTGTAGGCGTCGAAGGTGATGCCCCGGTTCGGCACGTCGACGGTGAAGACGACGGACGCGGCCAGCGGCACCAGGAAGTACAGTCCGGCGCACACCAGGACGCCCCAGCGCCAGGGGTTCAGGCGAGCCATCGCGCGCTCCTCCGCTGCAGGGGCAGGTACACGGCCATCACCAGGCCGGCGATGAGCACCATGTCGAGGCTGAGGGCGAGCGCCACGTGCTCCTGGCCGACCAGCACGTTGCCGGAGATGGCGTCGGCGATCTGCAGGGTCACCAGCGGGACCGAACTGCCCACCATGGCGGCCGCGGTGGCGTACGCGGCGAACGCGCTGCCGAACAGCAGGACGAACCCGCCGAGCAGGGTGGGCGCGAGGACCGGCAGCGCGACGTGGAGCCAGTACTGCACGGTGGTGGCGCCGTTGTTCTGCGCGGCCTCGCGCCACTGCGTGCGCAGTCCCTCCAGTGCCGGGGTGACGGTGAGGACCATCAGCGGGATCAGGAAGTACAGGTAGACGATCACCAGCCCCCAGAAGCTGTAGAGGTCCCAGCCCTTGTCCGTCAGGCCGAGGTGCCGGGTCAGCACGCCCGCGTTGCCGAGGGTGGCGACGAAGGCGAAGGCGAGCGGGACGCCGCCGAAGTTGGCGAGTACGCCGGACGCGGTGAGTACCGCCTCGCGCAGCACGCGCAGGCGGGAGGAGACCACGGCCTGGGCGAGCGGCAGCCCGCACACGGTGGCGATGCCGGCGGACACCGCGGACAGTTTCACGCTGCCGAGCAGGGCCGTGAGGTACGGCCCGCGCAGCGAGGTCGTCATGTTGTCCAGGGTGTAGGACGTGGCGCCGGTGGCCTGGTCCCGCGCCGTGAACGCGCCGTTCAGCATGGCCAGGGCGGGCAGTCCGAAGGCGACCGCGGTGAAGGCCAGTAGCGGCAGGACGGCGAGCAGGCCGGGGGCGCGGTGCCGCCGCTTCGCCGAAGCGACGGGCACCGCACCGGCCGCGGGGAGGGCGGTGTTCATCCGGAGATGGCCTTCCCCCAGCCCTCCGCGAGGGCCTTCTTGGCCTGGCTCTGCTGCTTCTCGGTCGGGAACTCGGGGGTGCCGGACACCTCGGGCAGCTTGGCGGCGGCGGTCTTGTCCAGGGTGCCGGCCTTCTCCATGGCGGGCATCAGGGCCGGGCGGGCGTAGCCCTTGAGCCACAGGTTCTGCCCCTCGGCGCTGTAGACGTACTCCTCCCACAGGCGCGCGGCCGCCGGGTGCGGGGCGTCCTTGTTGACGGCCTGGGAGTAGTACTGGGAGAACTTGCCGTCGCTGGGGACCGAGACGGTCCAGTCGACGCCCTTCGACTTGAACTCGTCGGCGTATCCGGCGTTGAGGTAGTCCCAGTCGATGGTGATGGGCGTCTCGCCCTTCTCGACGGTGGCGGGGGTGGCCTCCACGGGGGTGTAGTTGCCGTTCTTCTTCAGCTTGGTGAAGAAGTCGAGGCCGGGCTGGATGTCGTCGAAGGAGCCGCCGCTCGCGAGGGCGGCCGCGAAGACGCCGGCGTAGGCCGAACCCGACTTGGTCGGGTTGCCGTTGAGTGCGACCTGCCCCTTGTACTGCGGCTTGAGCAGGTCGGCGAAGGTGGTCGGGCAGTCCTTGACCCGCTTGGCGTCGCAGCCGATGGACACGTAGCCGCCGTAGTCGTTGTACCAGCGGGCCTGGGCGTCCTTCTGCGCCTCGGGGATGCCGGCGAACGAGGACACCTTGTACGGGGCGAGCAGTCCCTGCTGGGCGGCGCTGAGCGCGAAGGAGCTGCCGAGGTCGAGCACGTCCGGCGCGCGGTCCTGGCCCTTGCGGGAGGTGACGGCGTTGATCTCGTCCTGGCTGGATCCGTCCGGGTTCTCCACCTCGACCTTGATGCCGTACTTCTTCTGGAAGCCGTCGATCAGGGCTCCGTAGTTGGCCCAGTCGCGGGGCAGCGCGATGGCGTGCAGCGTGCCCTCCTTCTTCGCCGCGGCGACCAGTTCGTCCATCCCGCCGAAGTCGGCGGCGGAGGCGGCGGTCGCGGCGTTCTTGCCGTCGGCGGTGGTCGATGTGTTGTCGGGGGCGGCGCCGCAGGCGCTCAGGGCGAGTGCGGCGACGACGGCGAGGGAACCGCCAAGGACGGCTGTTCTCGGCAGGGACACGGACACGGCTGCTCCAGGGGGACGTACGACGATGAGAAGGGGAGTGGGTAACTTGTCTGAACAAGTTGACCCTCAGTAGGCCCGCCTCAGGTGTCCTCCCCGTGAACTCCGGCGAACGTCCGTCCTTCGATTTCCCGTGCAATCATCTTCGGGGCGGAGGCCTGACCGGTCTCGACTAGGCTGCTCACGCTGTGCACAGCAGCTGAATCAGAGGGGGAGCATGACGGCGCGACACGAGCACATCGCCGACCAACTGCGGCGGGCGATCGACCGCGAGGAGTACACGGTCGGCAGCCGGCTGCCCTCCGAGGCCGAGCTCGCCGCCCAGTACGGCGTCTCGCGCGGCACGATCCGTCAGGCCGTGAGCGCCCTGACCGCGGAGGGCCTCATCGGCTCCCGCCAGGGCGCCCGCCGCGTGGTGC
Source organism: Streptomyces sp. MS06 (assembly GCF_047200655.1). Lineage (NCBI taxonomy): Bacteria > Bacillati > Actinomycetota > Actinomycetes > Kitasatosporales > Streptomycetaceae > Streptomyces > Streptomyces sp. MS06. Next base: position 41,141 of record NZ_JBJZOJ010000036.1, on the reverse strand, counting down.
TCGCCACCCGCCGCAGCCAGAGCTTCGCCGAACTGCGCAGCTTCGCCCAGTGGGCGCACGCGATGGGCCGCGAGGCGACCGGGCAGGTGGTCGCGCAGGACTACCGCCCGGCAACCGAGGAGGACGCCGTGCGCCTGCAACTGCGCGCAGGCACACCGGTGCTGCACATCCTGCGGGTGCGCGGTCTGGACGGCGAACCGGTCCTGCTGGAACGCACCGTCTACGCGGACTGGATCTCCCCGGCGGTCGAGGCGATCGAACCCGACTGCCCCTCCGTCACCCAACGCCTCTACGACGAGACGGGGCTGGTCTTCGCCTACGGCGAGCACGTCATCGACGCGGTCGCCGCCGGTGCCCGGGACGCCGCACTGCTCGGCATCCGCCGTACGAGCCCGTTGCTCCGGGTCCGCCGGGTCACCACCACGCGCGAGGGGCGCCCGGTGGAGTGGTCGGACGACCGCTACCGCTCGGACGCCGTGAGCTTCAGCGTGCACAACTCGACCGCGAACAACGCGCTGGCGCGCAACACGGCCGGCTAGGGCGCGCGTCCCCGGGCCGCCGGCGTACCCGGAGTGCGTGGCCGCCCCGCGCCGGCGGCGGCCGGGGCGTGGAGGGGCGGTCCCGGCCGGTACCGGAGCGGTGCCGCCCGCGAGGGGTGCCGCGTGCGAGGGGTGCCGTGTGCCTCTGAAGCGGCGGGTTCCCCCGGGGCGCCTGTGACTTCGGCAGTACTGAGACACCCAGGTGGGTGCATACTGGATAAAGGAAACATAACGGACTCTCGCCATGGAGAGGAGGCGACAATTGTGTCGTATCCGCAGGACTCCACTGGAATGACCTCGCACCCCGAGGTGGCGGAGATGCGGGAGCGGCTCGACCGCGCGGCCGCCGGAGGAGGCGCGATCGCCCTCGAGGGGCTGATCATGCTCGCCGGCGTGTACACCGCGATCTCGCCCTGGGTGGTGAACTTCTCGGGAAACTCCGAGATCGCCGTCAACAACCTGATCATCGGTATCACCGTCGGCCTCGTGGGACTCGGATTGGCTCTCGCCCCGGAGCGGATGTTCCGCCTGGCCTGGATGCTCGTGCCCCTGGGCTTCTGGCTCGTCCTCGCCCCCTGGGTGGTCACCGCCACCCACGGCGCACGCGCCGGCATCGTCTGGAACAACTGCTGGGTCGGTGCGGTCACGGCCGTGCTGGGGCTGGTGGCCATGGGCCTGACCGTGCGGGTCAACCACCAGGCGCGAAGGTGAGACCGGAGGCGGGCATCACGTAGCGGACGCCGGGCCCCGCCATGCCGTTCCCCGGACGGGAATTCGCACACCGCCGACACGGCGCTCTCCGGGGGCGCGGACGACGGGCCCGGCCGGCCGGCCTCACGGCAGCCTGCCTCCGCTCTTCCACACCGCCGGTCCGCGGGAGAGCGCCTGCCGCCGCCGGGGCGGTCCCGGGCTTCGGCGGCCCGGCTCAGCCCGGCCGCCGGTCACGCGGCTGACGGCGGCGGCGGGCGGACCGCTCCACCTCGCGGATCGTGACCCGACGGAGGTCGGTTCCGGTCGTCACATCTGCTCGCGGTGAACTCCGGGCGCCGGACGGAGAAGACCGCCGCGTTGCTCGATACGGGTGAGTTCCCGGCTGCGCCTGGCGTGCGCCGGGCTCTGCGGTGCCTAGCGTGAAGCGCCAACGAGACGCTGCGGGGGCCCGGCCCCGCGCCACCCGGAATCGAGGTGTTGCCGCGTGCGCGGGCGCGGAATCCAGCGGGTCCCAGGCGGGAGGACGCGTACGGTGCGGTGGCGGCGGCCGGCAACCCTTGCCGTACTGCCGCTGCTGGTGTGCCCGCTCGCCGCGTGCGGCGGGGGAGAGGGCTCCGGCCCGGTCAGCATCAACTGGTACAACTTCCCCGACGACTCCGGTGCACTGCAGCAGGCCGCGGACCGGTGCAGCCGGGCGTCCGGGGGCGGCTACCGGATCGTCTACCGCAAACTCCCGCGGGCCGCCGACGGCCAGCGTCAGCAGCTCGTCCGCAGGCTCGCCGCCGAGGACGACTCGATCGACATCCTCGGACTGGACGTCACCTGGGCGCCGGAGTTCGCCGAAGCCGGCTGGATCCGGGAATGGACGGGACGGGCGAAGCAACAGGCCACCGAGGGCACGCTGGACGTCCCGCTGCAGACCGCGACCTGGAAGGGCAAGCTGTACGCCGTTCCGTACAACACCAACACCCAGCTCCTGTGGTACCGCAAGGACCTGGTGCCCACACCGCCCACGACCTGGGCCGAGATGCTGGACATGGCGCGCCGACTCGCCCAGGAGGGCAAACCCCACTACGTGGAGATCCAGGGGGCCCAGTACGAGGGGCTGACCGTCTGGTTCAACACGCTGATCTCCAGCGCGGGCGGGTCGATCCTCAACCCGGACGCGACCGCACCCTCCCTCGGCCCGCCCGCGGTCCGGGCCGCCGGCGTCATGCGCGATCTGGCGCACTCCCCGGCAGCCGACCCCTCGCTGTCGAACCAGATGGAGGACCAGAACCGCCTGGCCATGGAGTCGGGATCGGCGGCGTTCGAACTCAACTACCCGTTCGTCTATCCGTCGATGAAGGCGAACAACCCGCAGTTGTTCAAGAACTTCCGCTGGGCCCCGTACCCCCGGGTCGACGCCGACCGCCCCTCACGGCCCACCATCGGCGGGATCGACCTGGCGATCAGCGCCTACTCGCGCCACCCCGACCCGGCCTTCCGCGCGGCCCTGTGCCTGCGCGACCGCGAGAACCAGCTCACCGCCGCCACCGTCGGCGGCCTGCCGCCCACCCTGCGCGCCCTGTACGACGACCCCTCGTTCGTCAAGCAGTACCCCTTCGCGAAGGAAGTCCTCGACGCCCTGCAGATGGCGAGCGTGCGCCCGCAGACACCGGCCTACCAGAACGTGTCGATCGTGATCTCCCACGCGCTGTCCCCGCCGTCCGCGATCAAGCCGGAGAGCACGGTCGCCACGATGAAGGGGCAGATCGACGATGCCCTGCAATCCAAGGGTGTGATCCCGTGAACCGCCACAGCCCGCATCCCCCCGTCGGCCGGCGCCCGCGGGCTCGGCACCTCGGCCCGGGTGGTCACAGATGAGTGCACCGACCCGGCCGGCCGGGCCGCCGCCGCCGACCGGACCGCAGGCGGGAGCCGACGGCCGGGCGGCACCCTCGGCCGGCGCCCGGCAGGAACGGCGGCTCGGCTGGCTGCTCTGCGCCCCGGCCGTCATCGTCATGGTCGCCGTGACCGCCTACCCCATCGGGTACGCCGTCTACCTGTCCCTCCAGCGGTACGACCTGCGCTTCCCGGGGCAGGCCGAGTTCGTCGGACTGAGCAACTACGGCGCGGTGCTGTCCTCCTCGTACTGGTGGGACGCCCTCTGGGTGACGGTGTTCATCACCGTGGTCTCCGTGGCCATCGAACTGGTCCTGGGCATGGCGCTCGCCATGGTCATGCACCGGACCCTCCTCTGGCGCGGGGTCGTGCGCACCTCGGTGCTCATCCCCTACGGAATCGTCACCGTGGTCGCCGCCTTCTCCTGGCAGTACGCCTGGACCCCGCGACTCGGGTACCTCGCCGCGCTGCTGCCCAGCGGAAGCGCCCCGCTGACCGAGCAGTGGCCGGCCCTGTGGCTGATCGTCCTCGCCGAGGTCTGGAAGACGACACCGTTCATGGCGCTGCTGCTGCTCGCGGGCCTCGCCCTGGTCCCGGAGGAGACGCTGCGGGCGGCCATGGTGGACGGCGCCACTCCCCTGCAGCGCTTCACCAAGGTCATCGTGCCCATGATGAAACCGGCCATCCTGGTGGCTCTGCTCTTCCGCACGCTCGACGCGTTCAGGATCTTCGACAACATCTACATCCTGACCTCCGGCGCACACAACACCGGTTCCGTGTCGATCCTCGGCTACGACAACCTGTTCACCGCACTGAACCTGGGCATCGGGTCGACGATCTCCGTGCTGATCTTCATCTGCGTCGCGATCATCGCCTTCACCTTCGTCAAGCTGTTCGGCGCGGCCGCACCCGGCGCGGAGGTGAAGCGCTGATGGCCGCGGCGGGAAGGACGCACGCCGTCCGATGGGGCGTGGTGAACGTGGTGGTGGTGCTCTACGCGCTGTTCCCGGTCTGGTGGATCGTCGCGCTGTCGTTCAAGGATCCCCGCACCCTCACCGACGGCGACTACATCCCCCGGCAGTGGACCTGGGAGAACTACCGGGGCATCTTCCAGACCAGCGAGTTCACCCGGGCGCTGATCAACTCGATCGGTATCGCCCTGATCGCCACGGCGATCGCCGTCGTACTGGGAACCATGGCCGCCTACGCGGTCGCCCGACTCAGGTTCCCGGGCAAACGGCTCCTCGTCGGCCTGTCCCTGCTCATCGCCATGTTCCCGCCGATCTCCCTGGTGTCGCCGCTGTTCAACATCGAGCGGATCCTGGGGATCTTCGACACCTGGATCGGGCTGATCATCCCGTACACGACCTTCTCGCTGCCGCTGGCCATCTACACCCTGTCGGCGTTCTTCCGGGAGATCCCCTGGGACCTGGAGAAGGCCGCCAAGGTCGACGGCGCCACACCGGCGCAGGCGTTCCGGCTGGTCATCGCGCCTCTCGCGGCGCCGGGCGTGTTCACCACGGCCATCCTGGTGTTCATCTTCTGCTGGAACGACTTCCTCTTCGCCATCTCACTGACCTCCACCAACGCCGCCCGCACCGTGCCGGCCGCACTCGCGTTCTTCACGGGGAGCTCGCAGTTCGAGCAGCCCACCGGTTCGATCGCCGCCGCAGCCGTGGTGATCACCATCCCCATCATCGTCTTCGTCCTGTTCTTCCAGCGGCGGATCGTCGCCGGACTGACCTCCGGGGCGGTCAAGGGATGACCGGCGCCCCGGCGGGCGCCCCGGCGGGCGCCCAGGCGGCGGCCCCGGAGGACGTGAACGCCTGAGGCACGAGGTGCGAGGTCTGAGGCACGAGGCCCGATGAGGCACGAGGCACGAGGCACGAGGCCTGAGGTACGAGGTCTGAGGCAAGAGGCAAGGAGGCACCACCCATGGCCGAGATCGTCCTCGAGGGAGTCACCAAGCGTTTCCCCGACGGATCCCTCGCCGTACAGCACGTGGACCTCGACATCGCCGACGGCGAGTTCGTGATCCTGGTCGGACCGTCCGGATGCGGCAAGTCGACCACCCTGAACATGATCGCCGGCCTGGAGGACATCACCGCGGGCACCCTGCGCATCGGCGAGCAGGTCGTGAACGACCTCCCGCCCAAGGACCGGGACGTCGCGATGGTGTTCCAGAGCTACGCCCTGTACCCGCACCTGACCGTCCGGGAGAACATGGCGTTCCCGCTGCGCCTGGCCAAGGTGGACAAGGCGACCACCGCCAGCATGGTCGAGGAGGCCGCCCGCATCCTGGACCTGACCGACTTCCTGGACCGCAGGCCGGCCGCCCTCTCCGGCGGCCAGCGACAGCGCGTGGCCATGGGGCGGGCCATCGTCCGCGAGCCCAAGGCGTTCCTGATGGACGAGCCGCTGTCCAACCTGGACGCGAAGCTCCGCGTGCAGATGCGCACCCAGATCGCCCGGCTGCAACGGCGCCTGGGCACCACCACGGTGTACGTCACCCACGACCAGACCGAGGCGATGACGCTCGGCGACCGCGTCGTGGTCATGCGGCTGGGAGTGGTCCAGCAGGTCGGTACGCCCGCGCACCTCTACGACCTGCCGCGCAACCTCTTCGTCGCCGGCTTCATCGGCTCTCCCGCGATGAACTTCCTCAACGCCACCGTGGAAGGCGGAGTCCTGCACTCCGCACTCGGGGACCTGCCCCTGGACGACCGCATGAGGCAGGAACTGGAGCGGCGGAAGGCACCCCGCGAGGTCATCGTCGGCCTGAGACCCGAGGCGTTCGAGGACGCGGCCCTGGCGCGCGACCGGCAGGGTCCGGTCCTCACCGCCGTCGTGGACGTACTGGAGTCCCTCGGCTCCGACGTGTACGTGCACTTCACCGCGGAGGGCGGGCCCGCGCGGTCCGCCGAACTGGAGGAGCTCGCCGCGGACTCCGGTCTGCGCGAGGCCGGCGCCGGGAGCGTCCAGCAGATCGTGGCCCGGCTGGACGCGGCCACCCGGGCCCGCGAGGGCCAGCCCCTGGAGATGCGGGTCGACATGAGCAGGGCGCACGTCTTCCACCCGGTGACCGGCGACAACCTCACGCATCCGCACCCCGCTGACTGAGGGCGCCCCCGTCACCTGCGGTCCGCCGTGCGGTGGCGGCGGCGAGGAGCCGCTCGCCCCGGCGCGCACCCGGTCCCGCCGCCCCGGCGCGCACCCGGTCCCGCCGCCCCGGCGCGCACCCGGTCCCGCCGCCCCGGCGCGCACCCGGTCCCGCCGCCCCGGCGCGCGGAGTCTCCGGGCCGAGGGTGTACTGGGATCAGGAGGATCGTGAGGGTCGGGAGGACCACCCGATCAGAAGGGTCGGCTCGGCGGCGGCCAGAGGAGGGCGCGGCCGACCCGTGGCACCGACAGGGGGGAGAGCGCTGTGCGTGCGACGTTCGTGCTGGGCCGGATCGCCGGGGTCAGAATCGGCGTGCACTGGAGCGTCCTGCTCATCTTCGGCTTCATCGCCTTCGGCCTGTCCCAGGGCCGCCTCCCGGAGGTGTATCCGGGGCGGACCTGGGCCGAGTACTGGGCGGCCGGCCTGTGCACCGCGGTGGTCTTCTTCGCCTCCCTCCTCGCACACGAGTTGGCGCACGCCGTCGTGGCCCGCCGCAACGGGGTCGAGGTGGACGACATCGTGCTGTGGCTGCTGGGCGGAGCGGCCCGCCTCAGGTCCGAGGCGTCCAGCCCCGGCAGGGAGCTGAGGATCGCCGGCGTCGGCCCCCTGGTCAGCCTCCTGCTCGGCGGGCTGTTCACCCTCGCCGCCTGGCTGCTCGACCTGGCGTCCGCGTCCGGGGTCGTGGTGGAGATGGCCGCCTGGCTCGCGGGCATCAACGTGCTGCTCGCCGTCTTCAACGCGCTGCCCGCCGCCCCGCTCGACGGCGGCAGGCTGCTGCGCGCGTTCCTGTGGTGGCGCACGGGGGACCGGCTGCGGGCGACCGCCGGTGCCACCGCGGCGGGGCGGGCCTTCGGATGGCTGCTGGTCGTCGTCGGCCTGGTCGCGTTCCTGAGGACCGGCACGTTCGGCGGTGTGTGGCTGGCGCTGATCGGCTGGTTCCTCATCACGGCCGCCACCGCCGAGGGACGGCAGGCCCAGCTCCGGGGCGTGCTCGCCGGTGTCCCCGTGCGGGACGCCATGACGCCCGACCCGCTGACGGTTCCCGCGGACACCACGGTCGCGGGTCTCCTCACCGATGCGCGCTACCGCTACCGGCACTCGGCGTTCCCGGTGACCGAGGACGGGTCCCCGGCCGGGCTGGTGACCCTCGACAACGCCCGACGGGTGCCGCAGGCCGAGGCCCGTGCCGTGACGGTGCGGGACGTCATGGTGCCGCTGTCGCAGACCACCGTGGTCGAGCAGGACAGCCCGCTGGCGGACCTGCTGCCGCGCATGGAGCCGGGCGCCGAGAACCGGGTCCTGGTCATGGACCACGGCAGGCTCGTCGGGATCGTCTCGCTCTCGGACGTCAGCCGAACGGTGAACTGGCTGATGAACACCGCCGGGCGGGGCACCGGTCCGTGACCGCGGCGCACCGGTCCGTGACCACGGCACGGCACCGCCGGGCGGCGGACGGTCCGCCGCGGCACGGCACCACTGGACGGCGCACCGGTCCGCGGCCGCGGCACAACACCGCCGGGCGGTCCGGAGCGCGCTGACGGGGCCGGTCGGGGCACCGGAGCGGGCCGGAGCGCGCGGAGGGGAGGGGCGACCGGGGGCGGCCGCCGTGCGGCGGGGCGACCGGCGGGCGACCGGCGAAGGCCGCCCCGCCGGACGCGTGCTACCGGGCGACGCGCGGCAGGGTGATGACCGGGCAGCGGGCGTGGTGCAGTACACCCTGGCTGACGGAGCCCAGCAGCATCCCGGCGAAGCCGCCGCGCCCGTGCGTGCCCACGACCAGACCGAGGGCGTGTTCGGACGCCGTGGCCAGGACCTCCACCGGGTGGCCCGTGACGACCTCGTGGTGCAGTGCCACATCGGGATGGGCGGCGGTTCGCCCGGCGACGGTCTCCGACAGCAGCCGGCGGCACTCCTGGACGGCCGCGTCCTCGTCCGGGGCGCCGCGCCGCGGCGGGTGCCACACGTACAGGGCCCGCAGCACCGCGCCGCGCAGGGCGGCCTCCTCGAAGGCGAAGTCGACGGCGGCGGCGGACTGGGGGCTGCCGTCGACCCCGACCACGAAGTACGGGGGGTCCTGCGCGGTGTGCTCGGACTCGGGCACGGCCACCACGGGGCAGGGTGCGTGAGCGATCAGCGGCAGGGCGATCGCGGCGGAGGTGAAGAGCTCCTGGAGACGACTCAGGTGCCAGGATCCGAGCACCACCATGGCGGCGCCCTGGGCCTGCTCCCGCAGCACCCACGCCGGATGCCCCTCGGCCAGCAGCCCGGACACCGGTAGCCGCGGATACCGGGACTCGGCGAAGGCGACCGCCTCCGCCAGCACGCCGTTGCCCGTGGCGTGCAGTGCCTCGTTCCACTCCTCCCAGGACGGCCGGCCGCCGGTCGGCCGGTATCCGGGGGTCGGCACGTTCTGCGCGAGGACCACCCTCAGGGGCCGGCGGCGCCGGGCCGCCTCGTCGGCGGCCCAGGCGAGCGCGGTGCGCCTGGCGGGATCGGGGTCGATGCCGACCACGATCGGTTCAGGTCCCTGTGCGTGGTTCATCGCCGACTCCCTGTGCCCTCCTCGACCGGTACGTCGGACCCGGTCCGGGTCGCCGCGGCCGAGTCGGCCCCGTCCGGCGCCGGGGAGTGCCTACAGGCCCTGCGAGAGCAGGAGTTCGTGGGCGAGGCGTGCACCACGTGCCGCTTCCTCGGGGGGAACGTCCTGCGACGGGACGCTCTCCAGCCCGCGGGCGAGGGCCCGGACGGCCTCGGCGAGGGTCGCCACCTGTTCCTCCAGCCGGCGCAACCGGGCCTCCGGTCCGGGCACGGCAGGGGATTCGTCGGGACGGGGCTGCGTCATGATCGTGCCTCCTTCCGAGGCGGTGACGGGACCGCGGGGTCCACGCGACTCTCCGGGTCCGCGAACGACGGCAGTCGCGTCACCCTCCATGCTGCGCGCCCGCATCGCACCCCGCGAATCGACCACCGGGCCGACCGCGCCGACCGCCGCGGTGGTTCCGGCCTCCGCCCCGTCTTCGCGCCGTCCTCGACCCGCTTTCGACCCGCCGCACGGTCTGTCGCCGGCTTCCGGGGCACGACCGCGCCGGCACGCCCGGGAGGGGCCGCACCCACGGCCTCGGACCGCTCCGGGGCCGCGTCAGCCGACTGCGGGGCAGTGTGCTCTCCCGGGTTCTGCGGAGACGGCTTCGGGTAGCGGGCCGCACATCTCGAAGACGCCGCCGAGTCCCGCCGCGTTCAGGAGGCGCAGAAGCCGAACGCCGCCGGACACGAGGCGCAGCCGGCCGTGGCGTTCCAGCACCCGGCTCCGAGCCCGGCACAGCAGCCCCAGTCCGGCGCAGTCGATGAAGGACACGCCGCGCAGGTCCACCACCAGGTCCGGGCGGGCCCGGGCGGTCAGGTCGTCCAGGCACGACATCACCCGAGGCGCCGTGAGTATGTCGATCTCGCCGCTCAGCTCGACGACGCTCGTGCCACCGACGGCGCGTGCACGGTGGGTCCCTTCGGGTCCGATCAGGGTTTCGACCATGATCATAGGAGAGCCGGGCCCGGGGTCCTTCCGGAAGGGCCGTTCGACCCCGGTGCCGGGGCCTGTCTTCCGCAGGGCCGCCCCGTCCACTGGCGGCCGGCCCTGTCCGCGGTGGTGCCCGTCGCCCACGAGCAGGCAAGGCGGGCCGGCTGAAGCGCCGTCGTCGCCGACCGGGCGCGGACCGTCGCCGACCAGGCGGAACTGAGACGCCTTCAGCGGATGGACCCGCAAGCCCGGTGCCGCAAGCCCGGCGCTGCAGCCCCGGGTGCCGTCGTCCGACGGCGCCCTCGTCCGAGCCGACGCCGAAACGGTCACCGGGCGTGAACTCGTCGGCCGCCGGGCCCCGTACGGCGTGCCGCTGCCGACCTGTCACCCGTGCACCGCCTCTCCCCGCCGGCGCCGAACGTCCCTACGGAGGCGGAGGGAGGTGGGGCCGGATGGCGCGGCGGCGGGCTCCCGCCGGCCCTGCCTCCCGCGGCGGCGGCCGAGGAGCATCGTCGACGGAGCCGCCAGGGGACCGACCCCGAGCGGTGTCGCGAACGATGCGGAGGCAGAGATGACGCTGGCACCCCACCCGGACGTGGCCGCACCCACCGAGGCCTGGCGGGGCTTCTCCGGACCGCGGTGGCGCGAGAGTGTCGACGTACGTGACTTCATTCAGGCCAACCGCACGCCCTACGAGGGCGGTCCCGAGTTCCTGGCCGGCCCGACTGACCGCACGCTCGCCGTATGGCGCAAGGTCAGCGACCTGTTCCCCGAGGAACGCCGCAAGGGCATCCTCGACGTGGACGCCGCCACCCCCTCGACGATCACCTCGCACGCGCCCGGCTACATCGACCGGGAACGCGAGCTGATCGTCGGGCTGCAGACCGATGCCCCGCTGAAGCGGGCGATCATGCCGAACGGCGGCCTGCGGATGGTGGAGAACGGGCTGAAGGCGTACGGCCGGGAGCCCGACCCCTTCGTCACCAAGGTCTTCGGCACCTACCGCAAGACCCACAACGACGGCGTCTTCGACGCGTACACCCCCGAGATGCGTGCCGCCCGCAGGGCCGGCATCATCACCGGACTGCCGGACGCCTACGGCCGGGGCCGCATCATCGGCGACTACCGGCGGGTGGCGCTCTACGGCACCGACCGGCTCATCGAGGCCAAGCGCGCCGAGCGGGCGCTCCTCGACGGGCAGCCCTCCACACCGGACGTGATCCGCGACCGCGAGGAACTGGCGGAGCAGATACGCGCGCTGGGCGAGCTGACCCGGATGGCGGCGTCCTACGGCTGCGACGTCTCCCGGCCGGCCGCCACCGCACGGGAGGCCGTGCAGTGGCTCTACCTCGGCTTCCTGGCCGCGGTGAAGGAGCAGAACGGCGCCGCGATGTCGCTGGGCCGCACCTCGACCTTCCTGGACGTCTACCTCCAGCGCGACCTGGACGAGGGCCGCATCGACGAGACCCGGGCGCAGGAACTGGTCGACGACTTCGTGATCAAGCTGCGGATCGTCCGGTTCCTGCGCACCCCCGAGTACGACGCCCTGTTCTCGGGCGACCCGACCTGGGTGACGGAGTGCATCGGAGGCGTCGGCGCCGACGGCCGCCCACTGGTCACCCGGACCTCCTTCCGCTTCCTGCAGACCCTCTACAACCTGGGGCCCGCACCGGAGCCGAATCTGACGGTGCTGTGGTCGCCGCGGCTGCCGGAGGGGTTCAAGCGGTTCTGCGCCCAGGTCTCCATCGACACCAGTTCGATCCAGTACGAGTCCGACGACCTGATGCGTCCGCGCAGCGGAGACGACACCGCCATAGCCTGCTGCGTGTCGGCGATGGCGGTGGGCAGGCAGATGCAGTTCTTCGGCGCCCGGGTCAACCTCGCCAAGGCCCTGCTGTACGCGATCAACGGCGGCCGGGACGAGATGACCGGCGAGCAGATCGCACCCGAGCTGCCCGCGCTCACCGGCGACCACCTGGACTACGGCGAACTGTCGGCGGCGTACGACCGGATGCTCGACTGGCTGGCCGGGACGTACGTCGACGCGCTCAACGTCATCCACTACATGCACGACAAGTACTCCTACGAGCGCCTCGAGATGGCGCTGCACGACCACCCCGTGCACCGCTTCATGGCCTGCGGCATCGCCGGCCTGTCGGTCGCCGCGGACAGCCTGTCCGCCGTCAAGTACGGCCGGGTGAAGGTCATCCGCGACGAGACGGGACTCGCCGTGGACTACGAGACCGAGGGCGAGTTCCCCACGTACGGCAACAACGACGACCGCGCCGACGCCCTCGCCGTCGACCTGGTCGGGTCCTTCATGGCGAAGGTCCGCAAGCACCCCGCCTACCGGGGAGCGGAGCACACCCAGTCCGTGCTGACCATCACCTCCAACGTGGTGTACGGCAAGCACACCGGCAACACCCCCGACGGCAGGCGCGCCGGACAGCCCTTCGCGCCCGGCGCCAACCCGATGAACGGCCGGGACCGCCACGGGGTCGTCGCGTCGGCGCTGTCGGTGGCGAAGCTGCCGTACGAGGAGGCCCGGGACGGGATCTCGCTGACCACGACCATCACGCCCGAGGGCCTCGGCCACGATCCCGCGGAACGCGCCGACAACCTCGTGGGCATCCTCGACGGCTACGTGGCCGCGGGAGGCTTCCACATGAACGTCAACGTGCTGAACCGGGCCACCCTCGAGGACGCCATGGAGCACCCGGAGAACTACCCGGAGTTGACCATCCGGGTCTCCGGGTACGCCGTCAACTTCGTCCGCCTGACCCGCGAGCAGCAGCTCGACGTGATCAGCCGCACCTTCCACGGATCGCTGTGAAGGGACCCGCGGCGCGGGCGGCGACCGGCCGGATCCACTCCTGGGACCTGTCCACCGGCGTGGACGGTCCCGGGACCCGGTTCGTCCTCTTCGTCAGCGGCTGCCCGCTGCGCTGCCTCTACTGCGCCAACCCCGACACCTGGCACATGCGCGACGGCCGGGAGGCCTCGGTGGACGAGGTCATGGCGGAGATCGACAAGTACCGGGGGTTCGTGACCACGGCGCGCGGAGGGGTGACGATCACCGGAGGGGAACCACTGCTCCAGCCCGCGTTCACCGGCGCCGTCCTGCGCCGCTGCAAGGAGGCCGGGCTGCACACGGCGCTGGACACCTCCGGCTTCCTGGGCGAGCGCGCCTCCGACGAACTCCTCGACGACACCGACCTGGTGCTGCTGGACGTCAAGTCATTCGACGTCCCCACCTATCGCCGGCTCACCGGTGGCAGGCTGGCCCCCACACTCACCTTCGCCACCCGCCTGGACCGGCTCGGCGTGCCCGTGCACATCCGCTACGTCCTGGTCCCCGGCCAGACCGACGACCCGTCCGCAGTGGACGGACTCGGCGCCTTCCTGGCCGGGCTCGACAACGTCGACCGCGTGGACGTCCTGCCCTTCCACAAGCTCGGCGCCCACAAGTACGACGCCCTGGGCATCGACTTCCCGCTGCGCGACACCCCGGTGCCCGACCGGGAGCTGGTGGAACGGGTGCGGGAGCAGTTCCGGGAGCACGGCCTGCGGGCGCTGTGAACCGTCCGGCTGCCCGTCGTAGTCCAGCCCCGGTGCCGGGGCCGGGTGGAGACCACCCGGCCCCGGGCGGAGAACGGACCGGACCGGGGCGCCGGCCACCCCGTGCATGACCCGACGCCCGGACCCCTCCGGGCGTCGAGCCGTACCTTGCCCGAAGCGCGTTGCCTTGAGCCCGCCTTCGACGCGGCCTCACGCCGCCTGGTGGGGCGGTGCGTCGTCCACGGCCGGAGCGGGGAGCTGAAACGCCCCCGGCGCAGCCGCGTCCGGGACGCACCGGGCCATCACCTCCGGCGCCTCCGGCGACGCGCCCCGGCCCACCCGGGCCGTGGCACAGCACTTCGCACGGTCCCGTCGCCGCTTCGCACGGTTCCGTCACTCCCTCATGACCGCCTTGCGTCCCCGCCCGATGTGCCGGGAGGCGCGGGCGACCGTCGGAGGTGCGGAGGTGCGGAGGTGCGGAGGCGCGGAGGTGCGGCGCCGCGGAGACGCCCGGGCGCCCGCCCGCGGCGGGGCGCCGAAGCGCACGCCGCGGACGGACGCGGTGGGCCCGGTCCGGGGGAACCGGGCCGGGTCCCTCACTCCGAGGTCGTCCGGCGCCGTCCGGCGTCCGGTCGGCCCTCCGCGCCACCCGAGTAGTAGGCGGCACGCATGATCTCCTGCATGTCGTCGAGCATCGGCATCCGCGGATTGGCTGGCGCGCACTGGTCCTCGTAGGCGTTCAGCGCCTGCTGGGGCAGCGCGTCGAGGAAGCACCGCTCGTCGACGCCGAGTTCCCGGAAGGACCGCTCGATACCGACGCGGTCGCGCAGTTCCTCCACCGCAACTGCGAGGGACTCCACGCCCTCCTCCGGGGTGCCGGCCGGCAGACCGAGCGCACGCGCTATCTCCTGGAAGCGCTCCGGGGCCCGGTAGTTCTCGTACTTCGGCCACCCCGTCAACTTCGTCGGCACACTGCCGTTGTAGCGGATGACGTGCGGCAGCAGGACCGCGTTGGTACGGCCGTGCGCGATGTGGAAGGTGGCGCCGAGCGTGTGGGACATGGCGTGCACGATCCCGAGGAAGGCGCTGCCGAAGGCCATGCCGGCGATGGTGGCCGCGTTGTGCATCTTCTCCCGCGCGTCGGGTCGGGCGGCGCGCTCGTTGACCGCGGCCTCGATGTTGGCGAAGATCAGCCGGATCGCGTGCAGGGCCGGGCCGTCGGTGAAGTCGTTGGCGTACACCGACACATACGCCTCGATGGCGTGGGTGAGGGCGTCGAAGCCGCTGTCGGCGGCCAGCGCCGGAGGCAGGTCGGCGGTGAGCAGCGGGTCGACGATCGCCACGCTGGGGGTGAGCGCGTAGTCCGCGAGCGGGTACTTCTTGCCGGTCTCCGGGTCGGAGATGACGGCGAAGGGGGTGACCTCGGCTCCGGTGCCGGACGTGGTGGGAATGCACACCAGGCGTGCGCGGGCACCGAGCGGCGGGAAGCGGAAGGCGCGCTTGCGGATGTCGGAGAACTTCTGCCGCATGTCGGCGAAGTCGACGTCCGGGTGCTCGTACAGCAGCCACATCACCTTGGCCGCGTCCATCGGCGAGCCGCCGCCGAGCGCGATGATGGTGTCGGGGCGGAAGTCCCGCATGAGCCGGGCTCCCCGCTGGACGGAGTCGATGCTCGGCTCGGGCTGGACGTTGTCGATGATCTGCAGGGTCACCGGCTCGCTGCGGCGCTGCAGGACGCGGCTGACGCGGTCGACGAAGCCGAGGCGGGTCATGGTGGCGTCGGTGACGATCGTGATGCGGTGGACCTCCGGCATGGAGGTCAGGTAGCGGATGGACTGCGGCTCGAAGTAGATCTTCGGCGGCACCTTGAACCACTGCAGGTTGTTGCGGCGACCGGAGACCCGCTTGATGTTCAGCAGTTGGGCCGCGGAGACGTTGTTGGACACCGAGGTGCTTCCCCAGGAGCCGCAGCCGAGGGTGAGGGACGGCAGCAGGCTGTTGTAGATTCCGCCGATCGCCCCCTGCGAGGAGGGGGAGTTGACGATGATCCGGACGGTCTTCATGCGCCTGCCGTACGCCTCCGCCAGGGCCGCATCCTCGGTGTGGATGACGGCGCTGTGCCCCTGGCCGTGGAAGGCGACCATGTCGGCGGCCAGGTCGAAGGCCTGCTCCTCGGAGCGGGCGCGCAGCACGGCGAGCACCGGGCAGAGCTTCTCCCGGGTCAGGGGCTCGTCCGGACCGACCCGTTCGACCTCGACCAGGATCAGCGAGGTGTCCTCGGGCACGGTGAAGCCCGCCTGCTCGGCGATCCACGCGGGACTGCGGCCGACGGCCGCGGCGTTCACCTTGGGCTCGCAGCCCGCGTTCGTCGCGTCACCCGGGAACAGGAACGCCTCCAGCCTGGCCTTCTCCTCGGCGGTCGCCCGGTGGGCGTGCAGGGTACGGAACTCGTCCAGGGCCGCGTCGTAGATCTCGTCGTCCAGGACGACCGCCTGCTCGGAGGCGCAGATCATGCCGTTGTCGAAGGACTTCGAGAGCACCAGGTCGTTGACGGCCCGGCGCAGCCCGGCACTCCTGTGCACGTATGCCGGCACGTTGCCCGCGCCGACCCCCAGGGCGGGCTTGCCCGCCGAATAGGCGGCCCTGACCATGGCGTTGCCGCCGGTGGCGAGGATCAGCGAGACACCCGGGTGGTGCATCAGGAGGCCGGTCGCCTCGACGGACGGTGTCTCGATCCACTGCACGCAGTGCTCCGGGGCGCCGGCGGCGACGGCCGCGTCGCGGACGATCCGGGCCGCCTCCGCGCTGCACCGCTGGGCGGAGGGGTGGAAGGCGAACACGACGGGATTGCGCGTCTTCAGCGCCATCAGGGCCTTGAAGACGGTGGTGGAGGTCGGGTTGGTGACGGGCGTGATCGCACAGACCACACCGACCGGTTCGGCGATCTCGACCATGTCCGCGATGTCGTCCCGGGCGACGACGCCGACGGTCTTCATCCGGCCCATGCTGTGCGTGACGTGCTCGCACGCGAACATGTTCTTGGCCGCCTTGTCCTCGAAGACCCCGCGCCCCGTCTCCTCCACCGCCAGCCGCGCCAGCGCCGTGTGGTGGTCGAGGGCGGCGACCGAGGCCTTCTTGACGATGTGGTCGACCTGTTCCTGGGTGAGGGTGTCGTAGTCGGCGAGTGCCTTGAGTCCGTTCGTGACCAGTCGGTCCACGGCGACGGCGATGTCGGAGGGGGCGCCGGTGCTGGTGGCAGCCTCGGTTCCGGCGTCGTGACGGGGCATGGGGTGTTCCTCCCTTTGACGGAGCCGCCGGGCGTGGTCAGCCGCGGGCGGGGGTGAGCGGCACCGTTCAGCCCGTTGCCACTCACCCTCGACCCTTTCCGCGGTCCGCCCTCACCTCCCAGGTGCCGATGGTCCCTGCCGGGGGCCTGACCGGCATGGCCTCGCGGGGACGGACGGCCGGTCGGCCGGTGGCGCCCCCGGCCGGCCGCCGCCTGAGTCCCGCCCGCACCGTGCCGGCCGCCGCCGGAGTCCCGCCCCTGCCGTGCCGCCCGCCGACGGAGTCCGGCCCGCACCGTGCCGGTGTGCGGGGCTGGTCGGGCCCCGGCGGTCGGGACCACCGGGCCGGGAGCGGGGCCTTGCGGACACTGATCTTGGTCGGCGGGACGCAGAAAGATCGTCAGCAGAACGATTCACCCTGACGAACCGCGCAAGGAGTACGCCATGTCCGGATCCAGACGAGAGGGAGAGGGGAAGGCGCCGACGGCGGCGCTCGGCCTGCCAGCCGCCTCCGCGCTCGTGATCGGCAGCATCATCGGCACCGGAGTCTTCGCCCTCCCCTCCGCCCTCGCCCCCTACGGGCCGGTCTCCCTCGTCGCGTTCGTCGTGGTCACCCTCGGCGCGCTCGCGCTGGCGCTGACCTTCGGTGCCCTGTCCAAGCGGGTTCCGGCCAGCGGCGGCCCGTACGTCTACGCCCGTGAGGCGTTCGGCGAGTTCGCCGGCTTCCTCAACGCCTGGTCGTACTGGATCACCGCCTGGGCCGGCAACGCCGCCATCGTCGTGGCCTGGGTCGGCTACGTGGAGGTGTTCGTCAACACCGGTCACGACAAGTGGCTTTCAGTGCTCCTGGCGCTGGTCGGACTGTGGATACCCGCCGCGATCAACCTCACCGGCGTGCGCAACACGGGCGCCTTCCAGGTCATCACGACCGTGCTGAAGTTCGTCCCCCTCGTCTTCATGGCCACCGTCGGGCTGCTCTTCATCGACTCCCACAACTTCGGCCCCTTCAACGCCAGCGGGCAGTCGGTCCTCGGCGCCGTATCCGCTGCGGGTGCCATCGCCCTGTTCAGCTACCTCGGCCTGGAGGCCGCCTCGGTGGTCGCCGGCCGGGTCCGGGAGCCGGGACGCAACGTTCCGCGGGCCACGGTGTACGGCACCCTCGTCTGCGCGGTGATCTACATCCTGGGTACGCTCGCGGTCTTCGGCACCGTCGCCCACGGCGAGCTGGCCGGCTCGACGGCGCCCTTCACGGACGCCGCGAACAACATCTTCGGCGGCACCTGGGCCGGTGACGTCGTCGCCGTCGCCGCGATCGTCTCCGGGATCGGCGCCCTCAACGGCTGGACCATGCTGTGCGCCGAGATGCCGTACGCCGCCGCTCACGACGGCCTCTTCCCGCGCGCCTTCGCACGACTGCGCGGCAGGAGCGACGTGCCGGCCTTCGGCATCATCGCCTCCACGGTGCTGGCCTCGCTCATCACCGTGGTCAGCTACACGCGCTTCGACGACGTCTTCACCAAGATCGTGCTGCTGAGCGTGCTGACCGCGGTGATCCCCTACCTGTTCTCCGCGGCCGCCCAGCTGTACTGGCTGCTCGTGCGGCGCGAGGAGAAGCCGAACCCCCGGCGATTCGCACGTGACGTCGCGATCGCCGCGCTCGCCCTCGCCTTCTCGTACTGGTCGATCCAGGGCAGCGGCTACCAGACCGTCTACTACGGCCTGTTCGTCGTGCTGCTGGGTGTTCCGGTGTACGTCTGGCTGAAGCGGGACCAGGCGCCCGACGTCCCGGCAACCGACGTCCCGGCCCAGCGGCAGCCGACACCCGAGTCGCCCTCGCCGACCCGGCGGGAGAGGGCGCCCGAGTCGCCCCCGAAGGCCCGGCGGCCCGCCCGGGGCCCGCGCACCGGCCGCATCGGCCCACTGCGCGGTCCGGGCGAACTGCGCCATCACGACTGACCACGCACACGTTCGAAGGAACTCCCTCGATGAACACCTTCCACGTCGACTCCGAGGTCGGCCCCCTCCGCCAGGTGATCCTGCACCGCCCCGGCCTCGAACTCTCCCGCCTCACCCCCCGCAACGTGGGCGGCCTGCTCTTCGACGACATCCTGTGGGCCAAGCGCGCCCGCGAGGAGCACGACGCCTTCGCCCAGGTACTGCGCGACCACGGCGCCCGCGTCCACTACTTCACCGACCTGCTCGCCCGGACCCTCGACCTCCCCGAGGCCCGCGAGTGGCTCCTCGACCGGGTCGTCACCCCGGCCGTCGTGGGCCCCGCCCTCACCGACTCCGTCCGGGAACTGTGCGCCGAACTGGACGGCGAGACCCTCGCGGGCTACCTCATCGGCGGCCTGCTCAAGAGCGACCTGCCGCTGACCGACCCGCACAGCCTGGTGTGGAGTTCGCTCGACGCCGACGACTTCGCGCTCACACCGCTGCCCAACCACCTCTTCCCGCGCGACAACTCGTGCTGGATGTACGACCGGCTCTCCGTGAACCCCATGGCCAAGCCGGCCCGGCGCCGCGAGAGCCTCCACGCGGAGGCCGTCTACCGCTTCCACCCGATGTTCGCGGAATCCGCGCCGAAGCCGCTGCTCGACGGCGCCGTGGGCACCCTGGAGGGCGGAGACGTGCACGTCCTCGGCAACGGCGCCGTCATGGTCGGCATGGGCGAACGCACCACGGCCCAGGCCGTGGAGAACCTGGCCGTCCGGCTGTTCGCGGGCGGCACGGTCGGCCGCCTGATCGCGGTCCGGCTGCCGACCGCCCGCGCCTACATGCACCTCGACACGGTGCTGACCATGCTCGACCGCGACGCCTTCGCGATCTACCCGGGCCTCGCCGACTCCCTGCGTTCCTGGACCCTCACCCCCAGCGACACCTGCGAGGCGGGCTTCGACGTCGCCCCGAACTCCGACCTGGCCACCGCGCTCGCCGAGGCCCTGGACCTGGACAAGGTCCGGATGCTCTCCGCGCCGCAGGACCTCCGGGGCGCCGAGCGCGAACAGTGGGACGACGGGAGCAACTTCCTCGCCGTGGCCCCCGGTGTCGTCGTCGGCTACGAGCGCAACGTCACCACCAACACCCATCTGCGCAAGCAGGGCATCGAGGTCGTCACCATCGCCGGTGCCGAACTCGGCCGGGGCCGGGGCGGCCCCCGCTGCATGAGCTGCCCCATCGAACGCGACCCTGCCGCCTGACACCCGAGGGGCCCACCATGACCGTCGACCTGCGAGGCCGCTCCTACCTGAGCGAACTCGACTTCACCACCCCGGAGATCCACCACCTCCTCGACCTCGCCGCCGCCCTCAAGGCGGCCCGCCGCGCCGGCACCGAGGAACCCCGGCTCACCGGCAGGCACATCGTGCTGCTCTTCGAGAAGGCCTCCACCCGCACCCGCTGCGCCTTCGAGGTCGCCGCCGCCGACCAGGGCGCCACCACCACCTACCTCGGCCCCGGAGACACCCATGTCGGCCACAAGGAGTCCGTCGCCGACACCGCCCGCGTCCTCGGCCGCATGTTCGACGGCATCGAGTACCGGGGCTCCGCCCAGTCGACCGTCACGGAACTGGCGGCCCACTCCGGTGTCCCCGTCTACAACGGGCTGACCGGCACCGCCCACCCCACCCAGAGCCTGTGCGACGTGTTCACCATGCGCGAGCACAGCGCCAAGCCGCTCACCGACATCAGCTTCTGCTACCTCGGTGACGCCCGCAACAACATGGGCAACTCCCTGCTGTCGATGGGTGCTCTGCTCGGGATGGACGTGCGCATCGCGGCCCCTCGCACACTGTGGCCGGACGACCAACTGGTCGCCACCTGCCGCCTGCTCGCCGCCCGCACCGGAGCCCGCATCACCGTCACCGAGGATGTCGAGACCGCCGTGCACGGCGCCGACTTCCTGCACACCGACGTCTGGGTCTCCATGGGGGAGCCGGCCGACACCTGGGGCGAGCGCATCGACCTGCTCCTGCCCTACCAGGTCAACGCCAAGACGCTCGCGGCCACCGGAAACCCCGACGTCAGGTTCATGCACTGCCTGCCGTCCCTGCACGACGCGGGCACCGCACTCGGCCGTGACCTGCTCGCCGGCTACGACCTGAACGGGCTCGAAGTCACCGACGAGGTCTTCTCCTCGCCCGCCTCCCTCGTGTTCGACCAGGCCGAGAACCGCCTGCACACCATCAAGGCCGTCCTCGTCGCCACCCTGGAGGACTGAACCATGCGCATCGTCGTCGCCCTCGGCGGCAACGCCCTGCTGCACCGCGGCGAACGCCCCGACGCGGCCGTCCAGCAAGCCAACATCGACCACGTCGCCACCGCCCTGGCCGCCCTCGCCCAGGAGCACGAACTGGTCGTCACGCACGGCAACGGCCCGCAGATCGGGCTGCTCGCCATGGAGAGCGAGGCCGACCGCGCCCTCAGCGCCCCGTACCCGCTCGACCTGCTCGGGGCGCAGACCCAGGGCATGATCGGCTCCCTGCTGGTCCGCACCCTGCACGACACCCTGCCGGGGCGCCGGGTCGCCGCACTCGTCACCCACACCCTCGTGCGGGCCGACGATCCCGCGTTCGCGCGGCCCACGAAGTTCGTCGGCCAGGTCTACCCCCGCGCCACGGCCGACAAGCTGGCCCGTGAACGCGGCTGGCGCACCGGCCGGGACACCACCGGCTGGCGCCGTGTCGTGGCCTCCCCCTCGCCCGAGCGGATCCTGGAGACCGACACCATCCACGACCTGCTCGGCCTCGGTACCCTGGTGGTCTGCGCCGGCGGAGGAGGCGTCCCCGTCACCGCAGACCGCGACTCCGGCGCCCTGACCGGCGTCGAGGCCGTCGTCGACAAGGACCTGACCGCCGCCCTGCTCGCCGAGGACCTGAAGGCGGACTTCCTCCTCGTCCTGACCGACGTGCCCTGCGTGTACGAGGGTTACGGCACGTCCGACCAGCGGCCCGTCCTCGACGCCACACCCGCCGAACTGCGTCGCGGCGGCTACCCGGACGGCTCGATGGGGCCCAAGGCCGAGGCCGCCGCCCGCTTCGTGGAACGCACCGGGGGCCTCGCCGGGATCGGCGCGCTGGACGCCGCCCACGAGATCGTTCACGGCCGGTCCGGCACCCTGGTCCGCCCGGATCTCACCGGCGGCTGAACGGCACCGCCCCGGCCTCCGGCGCCGACCGGCCCACCGCGAGCCGGCCTCGAGGAGGGCGAGGAGGGGACGTTGGGCCCCACCGCCGGAGCCCTTCGGCATCCGGCGCCGCGCAGGGCACGCCACGAGAGTGTGGGGCATCAGCAGAACGCGATCTGAACATGCCAGAAGGGACCACCGTCATGGCCGTGCACGAGCACCCCCACCGCACTCCCGGCTTCCACCTGTCGTTCCGCCGCAACCGGACCGGTTCCGCGGTCGCCGCGGCGGCAGACACCGTCATCCACCCCGCGCAGGCCCGCGTCCTCGCGACCCTGCGCGTCCTCACCGGGTTCGTCTTCCTGTGGGCCTTCCTGGACAAGACCTTCGGCCTCGGATACGCCACGGCGTCCGGCAAGGGCTGGATCGACGGCGGCTCCCCGACCAAGGGCTTCCTCAGCCACGTCGCCGCCGGGCCCCTGCAGTCCACGTTCCACGCATGGGCCGGCGCCACCTGGGCCGACTGGCTGTTCATGCTCGGCCTGCTGGGCATCGGCGTCGCCGCCGTGACCGGTGTGGCACTGCGGCCGGCCGCGCTCGCCGGCACGGCCCTGATGGCGCTGATGTGGACGGCCGAGTGGCCGCCGGCCAAGCACCTGGCCGACGGCTCACCGAGCATGTCGACGAACCCGTTCGCCGACTACCACCTGGTGTACGCACTGGTGCTGATCGCCGTCGCCGTCGCCGCCGCCGGCACCACCTGGGGCCTGGGCCGGTGGTGGGCGGGACTGCCCGTCGTCCGCGACCACGCCTGGCTGCGCTGACCCCTCCCACACCGCGCCGCGGCGGCATCCGAGCCGCCACGGCCACCGGTGACGGGAGTTCATCGCCCCGATCCGCCCCGCCCCGCCCCGCCATCGCCCCGGCCCCGGGTACGGGTACGGGTGACGGGTGTTCATCGCCCCCGCCCCGCCCCGCCTCGACTACGGGTGACCGGAGTTCATCGCCCCCGCCCCGGCCGCCGGTGACCCGTGCCCATCGCCCCGCCCGGAGGACGACCGGCGGCACCCGCCGCGAAGCCCCCGGACACGACGCTCGAATCGGGAGCACCGATTCAGGAAGTGGAGATCATGCCCCGCGCTGTCACCGTCGGCCTCGACGGATCCGCCGAGAGCCGAACCGCCGCCGAGTGGGCGGCCCGCGAGGCGGAGTCCCGCGGACTGCCCGTCCGGCTCATCCAGGTCTGGGAACCGGTGCCGGAATACGCGGCCGTGGCCCCGCTCGTCGGCACCGAGACCTACCAGCACCGGACCGAGCAGATCCTCCGGGAGGACGCCGGGGACCTGCGGCTGCGCCACCCCGCCCTGGAGGTGACCGCCGAACAACTCGTCGGCCGGCCGGCCGAGGCCCTCGTCCGTGCCGCCCGGGACGCCGAACTGCTGGTGCTGGGCTCGCGCGGGCTCGGCGGGATCGGCGGCTTCCTGGTCGGCTCGGTCGGCCTCGAGGTCGTCGCCTCCACCCAACGGCCCGTGGTGCTGGTACGGGCGGCCGAGCAGACCCCCGAGGAGCGCACGACGGACCGTACGGGAACCCCCGAAACGGCCGCCACCCCGTCCGGGCCCGTCGTGCTCGGGCTGGACACCCGCCACCCGCACGCGGCGCCGATCGACTTCGCGTTCGAGGCAGCCGCGCACCGAGGTGTGCAACTGCGGGCGCTGCACGGCTGGCACGAGCCGTACCACTACCTCTACGGCACGGCCCCCGACCCGAAGGTCACCCGGATGGTGGCGCAGAGCGACGCCGCCGCCCTGAGCGAAGCACTGCAGCCCTGGTGCCAGAAGTACCCCGACGTCGAGGTCGTCACCCGGTCCAGTCCCGGCAGCCCGTCGGTCCGCCTGGCCGAGGCGTCCCACGACGCCTCCCTGGTGGTCGTCGGCCGGCGCGTCCGCCGCTCCACCGTCGGGGTCCACATCGGTCCGGTCACCCACGCCGTCCTCCACCACTCCACCGCGCCGGTCGCCGTCGTCGCCCACGACTGAGCGCCCGGCACCGGCGGCACCGGCGGCACCGGCGGCACCGCACGCGACGCGCGCGACGCGCGCGACGCACGAATACGACCGCTGCCCCGCAGGCCCCAGGACCCGTATCCGGGCTGAACACGCTGTACGCGCTGTACTCACTGAAGGAGAGAACCGCCATGAGGCACGAGAAGGTCGGCTCGGTGATGACCACGGACGTCGTCCGGGCCGGGGACGGCACCCCCTTCAAGGAGGTGGCACGACTGCTCGCCGAACACCGGATCAGCGGACTGCCGGTCGTCGACGAGGACGAGAGGGTGATCGGCGTCCTGTCCGAGAGCGATCTGCTGTCCCGTCAGGCGCAGGCCCCCGATCCCTACCGGAGGCGGCACCGCCTTCCCGCCGTGACGCTGACGAAGTCCGCCAGGCGTGACGCCGCGAAGGCCCGTGCCCGCACCGCCGGTCAGCTCATGACCGAGCCGCCCGTCACGGTGCACGCCGACGACACCGTCGCCGAGGCCGCTCGGACCATGGCCGAGCACGGCGTGGAGCGGCTTCCCGTCGTCGACGAGCATGACCGGCTCGCCGGCATCGTCACCCGCCGCGACCTGCTCCGGGTGTTCCTGCGGCCCGACTCGGAGATCCGCGACGAGGTGTGCCGGGAAGTGCTGGAACGCACGCTGTGGCTGACGCCGCGGAGCGTGGACGTCTCGGTGACGGAGGGCGTCGTGACCCTCACCGGTCGGCTGGAGCGCAAGAGCGACACGGAGGTCGCCGTGTCGAGGACCGGGCGCATCGACGGCGTGGTGGCCGTCGTGGATCGGCTCACCTACCGGCTCGACGACTCCCACCAGCAGCCCGAGCGGCAAGGACCCCGCGGAATCACCGAGGACTGGCTGCGCAACCTGTGAGAGTGCGTGGAACGTGAGGTGACCGGCGGCGCCGGAACCCGGCCCGGCCGGACCGGCCGGGGCCGGAACGCGGGCCGGCCGGAGCCGGCCGGAGCCGAAACCCTGCGCCCAGCCGGAATCCGCCGGAGCCGGAACCCGGACCATCGGGTCACCGCGGACGGGCTCCGGCACGGCCGGCACGTCCGGCACGGCCGGCGCCGTCGGTGCCGAGGCCGTACTCAGGACTCCAACTCGACGCCGATCTCCGGCGGCTGACGCAGGGTGTTGTGGATCGTGCAGTGCGAGGCCACGGCCAGCAGGGCCGCGCGGCGCTGCTCGGGCAGCTCCGGCGGTGGAACGATCACCAGGCGCAGGGAGGCCACACGCGCCGGGCGGTCGGTGGCCATGGTGAACTCCGTACGGACGCGCAGCCCGGTGCGGGGCAGGCCGTGACGGTCCAGGTAGCGGCCCGCATAGAACGCGACGCAGGTGGCCAGCGAGGCCGCGAAGAGTTCTGTCGGGGTGGGCGCGCTGTCCGCGCCGCCCGCCTCCAGCGGCTGGTCGACCTGGAAGTGGTGGCTGCGGACGTCCACCGTGTAGGCGTCCTGGTCGACGTGGGCGACCTCGAGGGTGTGCACGTCCACGACCTGCGGTCGGTGCGTGGCGAGGGTCTGCGGTGTGCTGCCGGTCATGGTCTGGTCCTTCTCGCTGGAGTCGGCTGCTCTGGATCCCAGTCGACCGCACGGGGCGCGGCCCGATGAAGAGGCCGAAGGGGTGAGGAAGGGGCCTTCCGGACCTCGCGCGCCCGCTGCGGCGACATGCCTTGCGGTACCTTCCGGCATTCTCCAGGCGTCTGCCGTGGCCGACGGGGTGGTGGGGAGGGCCGGTAGGGCGGGGAAGGTATACCCGGGTGGGTAGTCGAGTGGGGGCGAGTGGCCCATGCCGGCCCCTCATCTCCCGTACGACAGTGGGGTCATGGGCAAACACATTGTGATTCTCGGCGCCGGAACCGCCGGCACCATGACGGCCAATCGCCTGTGCCGCAAGTACCACGGGCGTGATGTGCGGATCACGGTCGTCGACCAGAACGACGACCACCTCTACCAACCGGGCCTGCTGTTCGTGCCGTTCGGGCTGGCCCAGCCCGGCCACCTCGTGCGCCCGCGGCCCCGGCAGTTGAACCCGGAGGTCGACTACAAGCGCGCAAGGATCGATCGGGTGGACCTGGACGCGCGGACCGTGCACCTCGACGGCGCCAGCCGCCTGGGCTACGACGTCCTCGTGGTCGCCACCGGGGCCCGGCTGCTGCCGGAGGAGACCGAGGGGCTGACGGGTCCCGGCTGGGGCGAGAAGGTCTTCACCTTCTACGACCTTCCCGGAGCCGTGGGCCTGCACGAGGCGCTGGAACGCTTCGAGGGAGGCCGACTGGTGATCGACGTCGCCGACCTGCCCCTCAAGTGCCCTGTCGCTCCGTTGGAGTTCGCCTTCCTCGCCGACTGGTACCTCCGGCGGCGAGGCATCCGGGACCGGGTCGAGCTGACGTACGCCACCCCGCTCGACGGCGCGTTCACCAAGCCGGTCGCCGCCAAGGCGCTGGGCGGGCTGCTCAAGGAGAAGGGGGTCGACCTGGTCACCGAGTTCACGCTCGGAGAGGTCGACGGCGAAGGCGGGCGGCTGGTGTCCTACGACGAGCGGGCGCTGCCGTTCGACCTGGCGGTCGTGGTGCCCCTGCACGGCGGCGCCGAGTACGTGGAGCGCTCCGACGGGCTGGGCGACGAACTCGGCTTCGTCCCCGTCGACCCGCACACGCTGCAACTCCCGGATCGGCCCGAGGTGTTCGCGATCGGGGACGCGGCGGGACTGCCGGCCTCCAAGGCCGGATCGGTGGCCCACTTCGAGGGAGAGGTGCTGGTGCACAACATCGGCCGCTTCCTGGCCGGTGAGCCGCTGGACGCCTCCTTCGACGGGCACGCCAACTGCTTCGTGGAGACCGGCTTCCACAAGGCGCTGCTGATCGACTTCAACTACGACACCGAACCGCTGCCGGGCCACTTCCCGGGTCCGGTCGGACTGCCGCTGCTGAAGGAGTCGCACGCCGCCCATCTCGGCAAGCTCGCCTTCGAGTGGCTGTACTGGCACAGCCTGCTGCCCGGCCGGGAACTGCCCGGCATCGGCTCGGCGATGCCCGAGCACGGCAAGGACCGCGTACCCGCCTGACCAAGGCGTATCCACCCGCTCACCACGCACCCGTACGAGCTATGTACACGCGCCCGTACGAGCCATGCGCCCGTACGAGCCATGCGCCCGTACGAGGCCACGCATCCGCCGGCCACGTATCCGTCCGAGGCCGCGCGCCCGTCCAGGGGAGGACCCCGTCATGCCCAGCGCCACCTACGACAACACCGCCGTCCCCGTCGACGACGAGGGCTTCTTCACCGAACCCACCCGCTGGACCGAGCCGATGGCCCGGCAGATCGCCAAGGAAGCCGGCATCGACACGCTGACCGACCGGCACTGGACCGTCATCCGCTTCATGCGCGACCAGTACGCGGCCAAGGGCACCGGCCCCACCGTGCGCGTCCTCGGCAAGTCCTCCGGCGTGAGCGTCAAGGAGCTCTACCAGCTGTTCCCCAAGGGCCCGGCGAAGACGGCCGCGAAGATCGCCGGTATCCCCAAGCCCCGCGGCTGCATCTGAGAAGGAGCACAAGCTGCCATGGCCGACACCGCCACCATCCAGAAGGTCTCGATCATCGTCTCCAAGGGATCCCTGGAAGGGATCTACCCGGCCCTGATCATGGCCAACGGCGCCCGCGCCGAGGGCATCGAGGCCGACCTGTTCTTCACCTTCTTCGGTCTCGACGCCATCACCAGGAAGCGCTGGGACCACATCAAGCTCGCCACGGTCGGCAACCCCGGCCTGCACCTGCCGACCCTGCTGGGCGGCCTGCCGGGCGTCCCGGACCTGGTCACCCAGTACATGGAACGCAAGATGGACAAGCTCGACATCCCGCCGATCCCCGAGTTCATCGAGATGATCTCCGACACCGGCGCGGGCATCTACGCCTGCAAGGCGTCGGTGGACCTCTTCGAACTCGACAAGGACGACCTGGTCGAGCAGGTCCAGGGCGTCATCACCGTCGGCGAGTTCTACGAGCTCGCAGCCGGCGGCCAGATCATCTACACCTGAGAGCACCTGAGAGAACCGCCTGCGGTCCGATCGGCCCGCAGGCGCCGATACCGGGCCCCGGGCGCGTGCACTCGGGCGCGTACCGGCCCGTGTCCGGTGGGACCCCCCGAACCTCTTCGGCGGGAACGGTAGCCGGACGGGGCGCGGCCGGGACCCGTCCGGGCGCGCACCCGTCAGCCGATGGAGTCCATGAAGGCCGACATCCGGCGGTTGACCTCGTCCGCGTGGTCGATCTGCGGTCCGTGACCGGTGTTGGAGACGATCTCGGCCCGGGCGCCCCGTACCAGCCGCGGCACGCGCTCCACCTGCCGCGCCGGATGCACGAGGAGGCTTCGCCTGCCGAGCACCAGATAGAGCGGGGTGCGGACGGTGGACAGTTCCTCATCGGACAGGGGCAGCGGAGCCGGGCGTCGAATCCGGTAGGCGCGGACGCCCGCTCTGATCATGGCGCGCAGTTGCGGCACGGCGAGGACCGGCTGCTCCAGCCAGGCCGCCAGGCGAGGGCGGAACCTCTCGGGTGCGGAGGTCGCGAAGAGGCTGACGAAGATCCAGGCGAAGAAGCGCAGTCCGACCTTCTCCAGGCCGCCCGGGTCGAGCAGGGTGACCGAGGCGAGGCGTGCGGGCCTGCGGTGCGCCTGGTTCAGGGCGAGCCATCCTCCGTAGGAGGACCCCACCAGGTGGACGCGGTCGAGGCCGAGGCCGGCGAGTGTCTCGTCCAGCCACTGGGCGGCACGCTCGGGTCGGTGAATGGGTTCGCGCTGCACACTGCGCCCGGGGTCGCCGGGTGTGTCGATCGCGTAGACGGGGCGTTCCGCGCTCAGTGCCGCGGTGTTCGGGTACCACATCGCGGAGCAGCTCCCCGCGCCGTGCACCAGGACCACCGGGATGCGGGCGGCGCCGGCCGGGTCGTCGGGGCCGTACCGGTAGACGTGCGTCGTCCCGAAGCCGGTCTCCACCTCCTCCTGCGCGACAGCCGGCGCGCCCATGGCGTAGACGGCGTCGCACGCGGAGAAGTACCGCTCACGAAGAGCGTCGCTCACGTACCGTCCCACGTCGGGGCGGACGCGTTCGCGGGTCGTGGTCTCGGGCACGGAAGGCCACCTCCAGAGGCAACAACTCGATCGTGGTACGACCGTACCATCAAATTGATACAGCCGTATCATGAAAAGGTGAGCAGCAGGCCGGACCGACGAGGAGCGCACCGATGCCGAAACGCGTGGACCACGCACAACGACGAACGGAGATCGCCGAGGCACTCGTCAGGGTCGCGGGGCGGCGCGGACTGCACGCCGCGGGGATGCGCGATGTGGCGGCGGAGGCCGGCGTGTCCCTGCGGCTGGTCCAGTACTACTTCGAGACCAAGGAGAAGCTGCTGCTCTTCGGTCTGCACCGGCTGACGGAGAGGTTCGGGGAGCGGGTCGCCGACCGGGTCCGAGCCGCCGGGAGCAGTCCCGGCCCGCGCGCCGCGATCGAGGCGATCCTGACGGCGGCACTGCCGACCGATGACGAGAGCCGCACGTTCCACTTCCTCTACACCTCGTACGCCGTCCTGGCCGTGACCGACCAGGCGCTCGGCGCCCAGCCCTTCTTCGCCGCCTCCGACGCCGCCGAGGACACCCTCACCGGCCTCCTCCGGCAGGCGCAGGAGGCCGACCTCACCGGGCCCGGAATCGACGCGAGAGACGAGGCGGCGAGCCTGCTGGCCATGTCGGCCGGCCTCGGCACCGGCGTCCTCGTCGGCCAGCGCAGCCCGGAGTCCGCGGCCGGGATCCTGAATCGTCACCTGGACCGGATCTTCCGCGTCGGTTGACGGGGTGTCCGCCCCCGGCCCGGCCGCCTTGATTCCTCCGGCAGGGGGCCGCTGCTCTAGGGTCGGCCGGGTGAATGCGCGCACTGCTGTGGAGAGTTGGCTGGCCGGGCTGCCGAGCGAGCGGCTGGTGGAGTTGCTGGAGGAGCGTGGGCTGCCGCGGGCCGCGGGGTACACGCGGATCACCACCTACGGGCAGCTCGCGGAGCATCTGCTGTCCGACGCGTCGGTGGAGTGCGCACTGCGCACCTCGACGGCCGGGGAGGCGGAACTGCTCGCCGCTGTGGCGGCGCTGGCCCTGGAGCGCCACGGCGCGCTTCCCGCTCCCGAGCGGCCCCGGTACGGCTGGGCGCCGGAGGTACCCCCGGCGGTGGAGCCCTTCGAGCGGCTGGTGCCGGAGCCGGACGCCGTCGCATGGCTGGCGTCGGGCGGGACGTCCAGGGAGCAGGCGCTGGCGGCGTTCGAGCGGCTGCGGGCGCGCGGGCTGCTGCTCCCGGAACCGCGCGGGCACTTGGCGCTGCCACCGCTGCTGCACGCGGCGGCGGCGCGGCTCGACGGCTACGGCAGTCCCGCCGAACAACTCCTCACCGCCGCCTACAACGCCCCGGAGGTCAAGCGGATCGCCGCACGGCTGGGGTTCGGCGAGAAGCTCACGCGGGGTGCGGCACAGGAGCGGATCGTCGCCTTCCTCGCCGACGCGGAGCGGGTGCGGGACCTGGTGGCCGGGGCCCCGGAGCGGGCGCGCGAACTGCTGGAGCACCTGGTGCCGGGGCCGCCGCTGCTGCGTACGCACTGCTTCGTCCCCCGGTTCGGCGACTACGCGGGCCCGGACGGCAAGTTCGTCTTCCGGCAGGGCGGCAGCGGGGACGAGGGCACGGACTGGCTCGCGGCGCACGGCCTGGTGGTGCCCGTCGGCCCCGACCTGGTGGAGCTGGCCTTCGAGGCGGGCCGCGCCCTCCGCGCGGACCAGCCGGCTCCCACCGTGCTCCTCACCCCGGAGGCGCTGACCGCGACAGCGGGGCTGCCGCCCGGCTGGGAGGGGCAGGGAGGCGTGGCGGCGGGCGCCGCCGCGTGGCGGGCGGAGCTGGTGCTGCGGGAACTGGCCGCGCATCCGCTCGCGGTGCGCAGGGCGGGCGGGATCGCGGTGCGTGAGACGCGCCGCCTGGCCCGGGCGGCCGGAGCGAGCGAGCAGGACGCCCGGCTGTGGCTGGACCTGGCGGTGACCGCCGGGCTCGCCGCACCGAAGGCGGACGAGACCGAACCGCCCGCGCGCGGGCGCGGCCGTCCGCGCGGCAGCGCGCCCAAGCCGCAGTCGCGGCTGCTGCCCTGCGAGGCCTACGACGCGTGGGCGGCGGCCTCGCCCGCGGCCAAGCTGCTGCCGCTGGTGGCCGCCTGGACGGTGGTGCCGGAGGTGTTCACCTTCTGGCCGGACGAGGACGAGACGCCGGTCGCGCTGACCAGCCCCCAGGACCCGTACGCGGTGCCCGTGCGGCAGGGCGTCCTGCGGGCGCTGGCCACGCTGCCCGAGGGCCAGGGCCTGGCCGACACGGACGAGGCACGCGAGGAACTCCTGGAGGCCGCCGCCTGGTTCCAGCCGGTGCTGCGCGCCCCTCTGATCGCGGAGGCCGAGGAGGCCGAGGAGGCCGAGGAGGCCGACATCCTGCAGGTGGACCTGGAGGACCTGGAGGACCTGGGTGACCTGGAGGACCTGAGGGGACGCCTGGAGGCCACGCTGACCGAGGCCGAACTGCTCGGCCTGGTCGCGCACGGCGCACTCACGGCAGCGGGCCGCGCGGTCGACGCGCTCCTGGAGGCGGGCGCGGCCCGGCACTACCCCGCGGTCCCCGGGGCCGGCGCAGATCCTGCGGGCCACGGCACCCAGGGGCTCGGCCCCGACCTTCGCACCCGCCCCGTCCTCGCCCGAGCGGTGGCCGAGCTGCGTACGGCGCTGCACACGATGCTTCCCGCTCCCCGCACCACGGCCCGCTTCCAGGCGGACGCGACCGCGACGGTCACCGGAGCCCCGTCCCCCGAACTGGCCGAACTGCTCTCCGCCGTCGCCGACATCGAATCCGAGGGCCACGCCGTGGTCTGGCGCATCACCCCCGCCTCGCTGCGCCGCGCCCTGGACGCGGGCTGGACCGCGGACGAGATCCTCGACCGCCTCACCGCCGCCTGCGAGCCCGGCACCGGGCTTCCGCAACCCCTCGCCTACACCGTCAAGGACACCGCCCGCACCCACGGGCGCCTGCGGGTGGTCCGCTCGGCGTGCTGCGTACGCTCCGACGACACCGCGTTGATCGCCGAAGTCGCCCAGGCGCGCGGCCTGGCGAAGCTCGGGCTGCGGCGCATCGCACCCACGGTCCTCATCTCCACCGCCCCACCCGACCAGACCCTGGACGCGCTGCGCACCGCGGGCTACGCCCCGGCACTCGAGGCCGAGACCGGCAGCACCGTCCTCCGGCGCCTCCCCACCGAGCGGGCGCCCGGTCGGGTCCCCACCCTGGACCTGGCCCACCCCCAGTACGGCGAGCCGGTACGCGGAATTCCCTCCTCCGCACAGCAGCTGGCCGAGCAACTCGCCGGGGGGCCTGATCGGTGAGGCGCGGCACGACAGGACGAGGCGGCGGCCGGCGCGAACACTCGTACTCATCGCTGATCCCAGAACGCGCGCACGCCGGATGCGCGACGACGGCGTGTACGTCGTACCCCTCTCGTTCCCCGTCGTGCCCCGCGGCACCGATCGCATCCGGTTCCAGCCGACCGCCGCCCACACCCCGCAGGACGTGCGCACCGCCGCTGCCGCGTTCCGGGAGGCATCGGCGGCGTGAACCCGACACAGGGGCGAGGAACCCGGCCCAAGCCCAGCTCACACCGTACCCTTCGAAGGCCCGCACCCGGACGGGGCGCCTGTTTCGGCTGTGTCAGCACCCGGAACGGCCGAAACGGCCCGCTGGAAGAACCAGCGGGCCGTTGTGCGAGGCCGGGGGGTCAGAAGTTCAGACGGCCGGACGCGGCGCGGATCGGCGTGAGCAGCAGGGAATCGGTGCCGCCTCCCAGGAGATTGTCCAGGGTGATGGTACCGACGCCCTGATAACTGTACGTGTTGCCGTTGTTGATGTGACTGATGCTGGTCGGACCGCCGTCGTCCCCTCGGCCGTGGGCATAGGCCAAGGAAGAACCCGTCGCCGCGAGCATGACTCCGCCGACGATCAGCGCGCGAAGCGCGTTCGTTGTCGCCTTCTTCATGTTGTGACCTCCTCGGATCACTCGAATCGAGATGGGATGGGACTGGTGCACGGACCCGGCGGGCCCGGTGCGTTTCAGCGCGTCATCGGCACGGTCGGCCGTACGGCTGGGCTGATCGCGCAACCGGGTGGTTGCGCCGGCTGCCCGGTGGAGCAACCACCCGGTCGAGGTCGTGGTCAGGCGGCCCTGATCTCACCGAGTGGCCGGTAGCCGGCCCAGCAGGGCGTGTCCAGGCGCAGGACCCCGGTGCCGCCGATGCCGCCGTCGCAGTAGCTCGAGGGAACGACCGAGTCGAGGAAGGCCCCGCTGGGATCGCCAGCCCTCGCTTGACTGGCCGCCACATCGCGTCCTCCCTTACCTCGGCCGGGCCTCAAGATAAGAGAAGGAATTGCACAACTTGCGACGGAGACGCGCCACGTCCACTGAGTGGCGTATCCATATCCACCAGGTCGGTGGACCGGCCGAAGACTTCGACCTGACCAAGATGAAATGGAACCAGACCCGCCTGGACGGACGGCTCCCTGCCACCCTGCGCACCGCCACCCAGGTCAAGTCCGTCCTGCGCTCCTGCCCGCCCGACCAGCCGTTGCCACCCGCTACGCCCACTACATGTAAGGCACACCACAGGGCGGCTGCCGATGCGAGCTGATACTCCGGTCGCAACCGGAAACCGGCGGGCCCATCAGATCCTGATGACGGTGGCGCGCCCGCCGCACAGCATGGTGACGTCCTTCGGATCGGAGGTCAGGATCGTGACAGGGCCCGGGGCGAGGAGTGTGGTGGCGCTGAGTACGGCGTCGATGGCGTACTTGTGGCCGTGCAGGCCGGCGTCGGCCAGGAGGGCCGCGGCGTGGCGGGCGACAGGTTCCGTGACCGGCTCGACCACGAGGCGGGAGAGGGGCCACTCCAGGGCCGGGCGGTTGATCCGCGGCTGGACGACCTCCACCCAGAGTGGCCGCGGAGGCGATCACCCGCAGATCGTCGGTGCGGGCCAGGGCGGGCCAGGGCGGGCCAAGCGGTGACCGCGCGGTCGCGGAGGACGGGCCTGGTCAGTCCTGCGCTGTCCAGCACGAGGGTGTCGC
Source organism: Streptomyces sp. MS06 (assembly GCF_047200655.1). NCBI lineage: Bacteria > Bacillati > Actinomycetota > Actinomycetes > Kitasatosporales > Streptomycetaceae > Streptomyces > Streptomyces sp. MS06. Next base: position 7,133 of record NZ_JBJZOJ010000036.1, on the reverse strand, counting down.
CGGGCACGGCGAGGGAGCGGTTTGCGCGGCGCTCGCTCCGCCCGTCCCTGGGTGTCGCGGGTCTGGTGCCGGTGCTCGCGCAGGGCCTGGACCTCCTCGTCCGTGACGGGTGTGGACGCTCACGTCAGGTCCTCACGGTCTCACCACGTCGAAGGGCTCGGCGTGCCAGCGCCAGCCGGCGGTGCCGTCGGAATGGATGTGCAGCATGAACTCGGCGACCGGGCGGCCGTCGGGAAACGTCAGGGTGAGCGCACTGCGGATCCGGGTGTAGCAGGCGTCGGCCCGCTCCCAGTCCTCCTCGTCGACGGCCCGCTCCTGCTCACTGAAGAGGGGGCGGAACTCTTCGAAACCAGGAAGCGTCTCGACTTCGGCATGCGTCCAGGGCATGTCGTTGCCGGTCACAACCAGTCGGGCGATCTCCTGCTCGCCGTGGTGGAGTCGCCAGATACTGCCGGTGGTCAGGTTCGCGTTGGCCATGTCGCCCATGATGGCGATCGACACTGACAGGCGGGGAGCGAGATCGCCGCCCCTTCTGCCCTGCCCCCGCCGCTCTGCGACTCTCCGCGATCATCCACACCCAGGACAGTGTCCACAGGAATGAGACAAGCTACCTGCACCGAGACAAGGGCCCCCTCGGAGCGGGACGCCGTCTCACTACATGTGGGGGGCACGGTGATCAGTCCTGGACGAGAACCCCATGAGTTTCTGATCAATAGGGCCCGTCATCAAAGATCATTGGATGGCGAAGCGCGGTGGCTGAGCCAGTCGCCGCCAAAGCGCCCACACGTCCAGGGCCTCCGGCCAACAGTGCCCCCGGTCGCGGCCAGCCGCCGCTCCATACGCCTGGCGTGTCGGAGTTGTGTCGCGAACGCTGAGAGACAGTGAGAGAGGGCGGGAGTCAGTGAGACTGACTCCCGCCCGCTTCTGTCGGCATCCGCACTGGTCAGCGCTCGATCTCCGCTGATCACTGGCGAGTGCCCCCGGCAGGATCCAGCCTTCTTTTGCCGACCGGGAGGCCGTCAGGTCGGCAGCCGGAGGGGTATGACCTCGTCCTTCTCTCCGGCATGCCGGAGGGTGGCAGTTTCCGCGGCACGATGGCTGTGCAGGATGCGGGCGGTGATCGTCACGCCGCGGGAGAGGTCGTCGCGGATCAGTAGGTCGAGGCGGTCTTCCACGTGGACGTAGGCGCCACCCTCTTGGCGTGATGTGCTCACGCCGACCTCTGCCCGGCCGAGACCGGCTTCCTGAAGAGCGGTGTCGAGCTCTTCGGCGACCTGCTGGCCGAAGCGCCACGGACGTTCCGCCCCGGGAAGGGTGAGCGACAGCCGCCAGGATTCGCTGCCGGCCAGCGGGCTCGGGCCGAACCAGCGGGCCACAAGCTCGCCTTGCGGCAGGCCGCTCAGGGTTTCCACGGCCCAGCAGGCCTCTGCTCGGTGACTGGGGTGCGTGACCGCGCGCATCAGGACGGGATGGGCGTACCCGACGTCGGACAGTGCGTCGGCCAGCGCGGCCAGGTGTTCGTATCCGTCGGGCGCGGAGCAGCGGTCGAGGGCCTGCCGTACTGCCGGATCCCTGAGTGCGCGGTCCCGGACCGTCACACCGATGCGCTCCCGGGCCTGGGCGAGCAGCGCCGACCACTCGACGAACGGGAAGTCCTCCGAGTCCGGCACACGGAGGGAGTACAGCGGCAGACCGTCGTCGCGGTGCTGGTCGACCGCCCGGTGGCCGTCGGCCCGGCTGCTCCATACGACACCTGTGCCGCGCAGATCCCGCAGGTCGAACCAGTCGCGTGTCTCCGCCCGCACCCCGCCTTTCCCGTCCCCGGGCCGCATCAGCCCGAAGGCCGTGTCCACCAGCGGCGTGACGGCGTCCAGGTCGTCCCCTTCCGCCAGGAACGCGAAGCGGCACAGCAGCGCCAGCATCGGCCCGGGATGCCGCAGTTTCGGGTCGTGCAGGGCGACCGCGCGGCACAGAAGGTCCAGCTCCGGCCAGGGCATCACATGCGGGTGGAAGTGGGCCTGGTCGTCCCAGCCCACCGTCACCGGCTCCGGAAGACCAGGGGCAGCCAGGGCGAGATCGACGTACTCCAGCGCAAGCGTCAGGTCGAGGACTAGCGCGAAACCGCCACCCAGTTGAAACCGGGTGACATGCGATTCCTGGTCCTCGGCGTCCTCGTCGTAGACGTCGGGTGCGTTGTCGTCGAAGAGGAACACGGGCCAGAAATCCGGCTCGGCCATACGGGCCGCCAGTGCTTCATCGAGTGGCATGCGGTCACGCTAAGCGGCTCTGCTGACGCTGCGCACCGAGCAGACACAGGAGGTTCAAGCCCAGAGTTCCTGGACCGGGGTGGCTGAGTGGTCTGAGCTTCACAGATCAGTGCACTGGGACTTCCCAAGACTGCTCAGGCAGTGTGTCGGAGGTATGTCGTGAACGCTGAGAGATAACGAGAAAGAGCGGAAGTCAGTGAGACTGACTCCCGCTCCCTCATATCGGCATTCGCGCTGGTCAGAGCTTGATTCTTGCTGGCTGACTGGCGAGTGCCCCCGGCAGGATTCGAACCTGCGCACACGGCTCCGGAGCCCAGGTGAGAGCGAGGGACGCCGAGGCCTCTGACCTGCGGGGGAGCGGTGCAGGGAGGCGTCTCGGACGAAGATCATTACGCCCCTATTACGTGGGCGCCCTGTCCGGCGGTGGGGCTGCGCCGTATGGTCGGAGACATGATCTCGGGCAGCGGCGGGGAAGTGCACGGCGGCGGTACGGAGTTCACGGCGGAGGGAATGGAAGTCGTCCTCCGTGAAGCGTGCGAGGCGGCTGGCCTGGACGCGACCGGGGCAGAGCTGCTGCGCCTGGGATCCAACGCGGTCTACCGGCTGGCGTCCTTACCGGTCATCGTCCGCATCGCACGTGACCCGGCCGTTCTCGCCGAGATGGAACGCGCTGTGGGCGTTGCCCGTTGGCTGGAGACGGTCGACTTCCCGGCGACGCGTGTCCTGGCCGGCGTCGCTCAGCCCATCGCCGTGCGCGGACTGGTGGTGACCTTCTGGGAGAGCGTCCAGGAGCGCGAGGAGTACGCGACGATCGGCGAACTGGCCGACCTGCTCCGCCGATTCCACTGGCTCGAAGAACCCGAGTCGCTGCGTCTCCCGTACTTCGATCCCCTGGCCAAGTTGTCAGCCTCGCTGGACGGTCTGAACGATGTCTCCGAGGAAGACCGGTCCTTCCTCGAGGAGCGGGCGGCCAAGCTCGCGAAGGAGTACGACCGACTGGACTTCGTCCTTCCTTTCGGCCTGACCCACGGGGACGCAAACATCGGGAACGTCCTCCGCCACCGGGACGGTCATGCGGTCCTGATCGACCTCGACGGCCTCACTCTCGCCCCGCGTGAATGGGACCTGATCCTGACCGCGATCTACTACGACCGATACGGCTGGCACACCAAGGCGCAGTACGCCGAGTTCGTCCATCGGTACGGCTTCGACCTCATGAACTGGCCCGGATACGAGACGTTGGCCGATCTGAGGGAGCTGATGATGGTCGCGTGGATCGGCCACCAGGTGGGCACGAGTGAGCGTTTCGCGGCGGAGTTCACGCGCCGCATGCGGTCTCTGCGAACGGGCGAGGGCCGCGACACATGGGGTGCCTTCTAGCGGTTCCTCGTGACAGAGGGTGATCCGAGCCGCGCATGCTCCCTCGCTGTCACAGGCTAAGGAGGCGCTGGGTGTCTATGAGCAGGGGAAGGGGTCCCTGGCGACGGGGGACGCACCAGGGAACCGCCCCTGATCAGCGCTTGCGCCTCACCTCGTCCTTAACGGCACGAACCGAGCGCACAGCTTTGATCATTTTGTTCGCCAGTCCTGGGACTTGATCGGCGAGGTAGCCGAGAACGGTCACACCTCCCGCGATCGAGCCGACAGCCACTGCCGCCCAACCCGCTACTTCCATATGCCCTCCGAGGGTGTCGTGATGACGGGCCGGAAGACCGGAGCCTTCCGACGCCCCCGAGAGCCCTCGACTACGAGGACTACGGACGTAACAGGAAAATCCACTGTAGCCACTGGAATGGTGACGGCATAGACCGTCAGAGAAGCCGTAGGCGCGGCGGGTAGTGCAACCCTCAGCACTGCACCAATGGGCTCCCAGGGGCCTGCTGGAAGAACTACGCTCCCGCGGCAACCCACAACCGGTGTTCTCGCGCCTCTTCTGCAAGGTCACGCGCTGCCGCATTGGGGCCGGCCGCTGTCAGGTTCTGGCGGAACTCGGCGAGGTAGCTGACGCATCGCGCAGACTTGAGCTGCTCGCCGAGATCCATGGCGTCGAGGGCTACGCGGCATGCTTCCTCGACGTCGCACGCGCGCAAGTGAGCATCAGCGAGGACCATGGTCGCGAAGAAGTCGCTTCGTACGTGGCTGCCGCTCATGGCGTTCTCGGCATGAGCTACCGCCTGGCGGGCCCTGTTGACGTCTCGGAAGCAGTGGGCGGCTTCTGCGGCAAGCTCTGCCTCATCGAAGTAGCTGATCCACTCGGGCTCGTCCTCGCTGTTCCGACCCTCAAGCGCCTTGGTCGCCGCGCTCAGGGCGGCCTCGCAGGCTGCAACATCCCCGGTGCGGGCAAGGGCGCGGGCATCCATCGCGTGGAACTGGGCCCGCAACGTTGGCGTGGCTACGGGGGAAATGCCCATGAGCGCTGCGCGGGCAAGAGTGGCGGCCTGGGTGTATCGGCCGAGGAAGGTTGCTTGGTGACTCATCGCTGACAGGATGCTGCCCGCTAACCGTCGGTCGTTGGCGTCCTGAGCGAGGCGGAGGGCCTGGAGGAAGTATCGCTGGGCGAGGCCGTGGTGACAGGCGTCGTACGACATCCAGCCGGCAAGGAGTGTGGCTTCCGCGACGGTGGAGAAGAGAACCCGGCCCACCTGCTCGGTGTACTGGCCGCGGAGCATCGGGGTCACGTCGTTGTTGAGGTACTGGATGACGGAGTGACGTGCGTGGTCTCCGCCGAATTGGTCGTCGAGCTGGGCGAACATGTCTGCCGTGGTCTTGATCGCAGCCACGTCACCGAGACCGACTCGCATGCCCTCGGTGCGCGGGCGGGGGATGCCTGGCTCCGGCGCGACCAGCCAACGAAGGGACGCTTCGTTCCACGCAGGCTCGGACGGCTCTGCCCTGAGTAGCGGGTCGTACTGATTCAGATCCGCGCGCCACAGCTGGCTGACCGTCTGAATGGCGTCATCGGGACTGGCGGGGTATGCGGCGTCGAGCACGGGAGCGTCCTTCGCCTCCCCGTGACTGAGTCCGAGTTCTGCCGCACTTACGGCGAAGGCATCGCAGAGCAGCGGGCCGTAGAAGTCGTCGGGGGTGCTGTGGTCATTCTCCCAACTGGCAATGCGGCGCTTCACGCTGGTGTCCGACGGGAGCTGATGTCCACGCTGGGCGGCCGCTTGGCGTAACTCCCTTACCAACCGCGGCTGGCTCCAGCCCCGGCTGGTACGAGCCTCGCGTAAGCGGACACTGGTCGGCTTCATGAAGACGTGACCCTTCACTCCCGTGCGCATGCGCCGGCGTGGCAACTCGGCCTGTCCGATCGAATGTACGCGCTGGTGATTGCTTCTTGCAGGCAGTAATCGGAGATCGTCCACGCATAGTGGGTGACGGGGGATGACGTGGCGCGCGTGGACGCGTCATCCCCCGTCACCCCTCGTCATCTGCCCTGGCCAGGTACCGGGCCGTGAGTCTGGGTTCACAGCGGCATCGTGGCCGCTCGGTACTCCGACTGAGGGTGAGACGACGTGCAGAGGATGACGAGGCGGGGCATCGAATGGCTGTCCGCGGCGGCGGACAACCCGGCTGAGTGCCGACAAGTCTGGGCGGACGACCCGCGGAGGCCCAGCCTGCTGCCGACCGGCCGATTTTTCGACGTGCTGAGCGTGGAACAGCGCCTCGGGATGGAAATGTTCGACCGCCTCCAGCGCAGCGGAATGCCGTTCGGGCCGGCAATCGCTGACCGCAAGGCGCAACGAGTCGGATTCTTCCTCGGCTCGGAGACGCGTGAGACGTTCCTGTTCTATCTGGGACGCGAGACGTCATCCCCACCGCCGTACCGGTACCTCGGAGAGGGCTGCGCGGTCGTCGTACCGGGCCCCATCCCGCTGTCCGACGACCGCTACCAGTGGCTTCGCGCCCCGGTGCGCCGACCGGAGGCCAACCCGCTCCGCCCGGTCGCACTCGCGACCGCGCTGGTCGCCTCCGCAGAACTCCTGGCCAGGATCGCCCGCTTCGACGAGAGGTACCCGACCCCGTACGCGGCGGTCGCTGCCCTTCCCGAGGAGACAGACCACTGATGCCGAATGAGCCGACCGACGGACGCGACGCTGCCGCGTGGTCGCCTCTCGACAGCGAGGGCTGGTACGCGGCCCGAAACGCGACCACGGCACTGAGAGACGCCCTCGTGCGCGCGGGCCTGGAGAAGGACTTCCCCTACCTGCGCGCGGACTTGAACGCCTTCGGGCACGGCCTTGTCGAGCTGGGCCGGGTGTCGCCCGACACGGCCGAGCGCCTGGCGGAACTCCTTCGACTGGCTCTGGCGAGCGGACTTCGCCGAGACAGTGAGGGCGTCGAGCACGCACGGACCACCGTCGAAGAACACGAGGGAAGGATCTGACGCCATGACCGACCGGCGAGGAGTGGTGGCCAAACGGGCGGAGGACTTGGCACCCGGCGTGCCCTACGTCCGCGGCTGGAACCGCGCACGGCGAAGTGCCGGCACCTTGGCCAATCAGCTTGTGCTACTCGGCCTGGACTGCGACTTCCCCAGCCTTGTGGCCGATGTGAACGTCGTGGGTGACGGGGTGGTGCACCTCGGGACCGTTCGACCTGAGGCGGCCGAACTGCTGGCGAAGCTGATCACGGCAGGACTGCGAGCGGAGCAGCAAGGCGTTACGGCTGAGTCACCTGCGACCGCTCGGCGGGCAGCACCCGCTGTCTGAACCGTTTCTCGAACGCCAGTTGGCCGCGGTCCGAGCGCGCTCCTGCGATCGACTGGCCTGACCCCGTACGACAGCGTTCCCCCAGCGCTGTCGTACGGGGCTGCTTGCTGTCCTGGTGCATTTGGCTGGTCTGCCGATCGGCCGGGACCGGCGC